>NZ_JBLKKY010000146.1:0-1520 GCF_059438195.1 Paraconexibacter sp. | reverse complement strand
CGCTCTCCCGGCCCGCCCCCGGCGGTCACGCCTCGAGCGCGAGCTCGGCGTCGATCAGAGCCCCATCAGCGCCGTGACGCCGTGATCGCGTCCGGCGGTGTAGCCGCCGTCGACCGCGAGCGCCTGCCCGGACACGAAGGACGCATCGCTCGACAGCAGGAAGGCCGCGACCGCGGCGATCTCTTCGGGCCGGCCGAAGCGGCGCAGCTTGTGCTCCTCGCGGATGCGCTCGCGCACGACCTCCATCCCCGGAAGGTCGAAGACGCCGCGGAGCATCGGCGTCTCGATGAAGCCCGGGCAGATCGCGTTGGCGCGGATGCCGCGCCCGCCATAGTCGATGGCGACGTTGCGGGTGAGGAGCACGACGCCGCCCTTGGACGCGTTGTAGGCGCTGCCGCCGGCCGTGCCCTCCAGCCCCTCGATGCTCGCCACCGTCACGACCGAGCCGCGCTCGCCGGAGACGGGCTCCTGCTCGAGCATCTGGCGGACGGCGTGCTTCGCGACCAGGAAGGTGCCCTTCAGGTTCACCTCGAGGACCGGGTCCCAGCCCGAGCCGGCGTCGAGCAGGTGGACGGGTCCGCCGCCGGCGATCCCGGCCGCGTTCACCACGCCGTCGAGGCGCCCCCAGGCGGCGACCGCGAGCGCAACCGCGGCCGCGACGTCCTCCTCCCGCGTCACGTCCGCGGTGAGGAAGCGGAAGCGCTCGGCTGCGTCGTCCGCCCCGCCCCCGGCGACGGCGGCCGGCGGCGCCGCCCGGTCCGCGCCGACGACGCGCGCCCCCTCGGCGAGGCAGCGCTCGACGGTCGCGAGCCCGATGCCCGACGACGATCCGGTGACGAGAACGCTCTTGCCCGCAAGACGCGACATGGCCGACCTCCCTTGCGCCGCCTTTATACAACTTGATAGAGATTGTTCAAATGTCCAAGGTCCACGCCGCCGCCTCGACCGCCGGCCGCATCCTCGATGCGGCGGAAGCGTGCATGCGGCGCTTCGGCGTGCAGCGCTTCTCGATGGCCGACGTCGCGGCCGCGGCCGGGGTGTCGCGCGGCTCGGTCTACTTCCACTTCCCCGACCGCGACGCGCTGCTGCGCTCCGTTCTCGCCCGCGCCGCCGACCGTTTCGTCAGAAGCAGCGAGGCCGCGGTCCGGGCAAGGCGCACGCTGGCCGCGCAGGTCGCCGAGGCGGCGGTCTTCATCCGCGAGCACATGCACGACGGCGCGGCGCCGCAGACGCCCGGCGGCAGCGACACGCTGCTCGCGACGCTCTTGACGGCCAACCTCGAGGGGACGGTCGCGAGCTGGGTCGACTTCTGGCAGCCCTTTCTCGCCGAGGCCGCCGCGCGCGGTGAGATCCGCGCCGGACTCGACCGGCGCGAGGCGGCGGAGTGGATCGTCCGCATCATGCTGTCGCTCGCGGTGATGCCGTCCGCCGTCGTCGACCTCGACGACGCGCAAGCGGTGCGCGGCTACGTGAGCCGCTACATCGTGCAAGGCCTCGCCCCGCGGGCGAGCACCCAACGG
>NZ_JBLKKY010000145.1:0-1543 GCF_059438195.1 Paraconexibacter sp. | reverse complement strand
GCTGCACCATCGACGAGAGCAAGCTCGGCCGCGCGCGCCGCGAGCTCGACGCGGCGCTCGGCACGCGGCGCTGGGCCTTCCAGCGCCCGTACGGGCCGCGCTCGCGCCGCGAGTTCCTGAACCTCGCGCGCTTCCGGGCGGCGACCGGCCGCCCGGCCTGAGGGCCAGCCGGCCGCGTCACGGCAGGCGGCGCAGCGCCTCCACCCAGTGCGGCGCGAGGACCGCGAGGCCCTCGGGCGTCGGGTGGAGGCCGTCGGACGTCGGCACGTGCTCCGGGTACCCGGCCGCGGTGAACAGGCGCCGTCCTTCGAGCTCCGCGCGGACGCGCCGCGCCCAGGCGGCGCGCGGCGCGTCGGGTGGGGCGAGCGGCGGGAAGAAGAGGACGCGCGCGGGCGCGACGCGCGCCGCGATCTCCTCGAGGCGGTCGACCGTCGCGCCCGGGTCGTCGGTGGCGAGCGCGTCGTTGATCCCGAGGTGCACGACGACCACGTCCGGCACGCCGGCGTCGAGCGTCGTGGTGACGGCGTCGGCCCAGGGCACAACGCGCGCGCACGCCGCCCGCACCACGCGGAAGGAGTCGCGCAGCGCGCGCAGCTTCGGACCGCAGGCCCAGGGCGGCGCGGCGAGCCAGTGCAGCGTGTTGCTCGAGGGAACGGCGAAGTTGTGCACGCGCGCCCCGCGCCACGGGTCGGCCGGCGCGAGCGCGGCGAGCCGCTCCTCGAGCGCCGCGCGCAGCGGGTCCGACCAGCGTGCGGGAGAGCGCCGCGAGATCGTGCCGAGGCTCGTCGAGTCGCCGACGACGACGACCGTGCGGGGCTGAAGCCCGGGCGCGACGGGACGGGGCACGGCGTCGCCGGGAGCGACGTCGCGGGAGACGACATTCGCCGCGCCTACCCCTGACGTCGCCGCCGCGACCAGGACGGCGAGCGCGATCTTCGGCCCCATCCAGCGGATCCCGCGGCCCACCGTGCGACGTCATACGACGGGCGCACGTTCCCGGGTAGTCAGTACGCGTCCGGTCGATCCCCCGACCGACGGGACAGCACCCGTCCGGGGACGCGATTGACAAAGGCAGGGGCGCGCGAAATAGGACCCCCTTTCGTCGTGAAGCCCCCCGGCGCAAGCAGTGGCGGCGCGCCGCGGCCGCCCGCGATCCCCCCCGTCGTCGCAATCCTGGCTATCGTCGGCGTCATGGCGGCGGCCGTCCTCACCCGGTTCTGGCGCCTCGGCTGGGGCCTCGACCAGGGCCTGGCGTTCGGCGACGAGCTGCTCCTCTGGCCCTCCTATTTCAGGGCCTTCGTCCCTCTGCGCCCGGAGTCGTTCTTGCGCCGCGACATCCCGGCGGCGCTCCTCTACCCGACGCTGTACGGCTACGCGTCAGGGCTCGCCGTGTGGGTGGGCAACAAGCTCGGCGTGATCGGGCCCCCCACGGTCGACCTGTACGGCGCGGTCCACGCGGCGCGCGTGGTGTCCGCCGCCGCGGGGGTGGCGAACGTCGGGCTGGTCGGCGTCCTGGGCTGGCGCTTCTACTCCCCGCAGGTCG
>NZ_JBLKKY010000144.1:0-1701 GCF_059438195.1 Paraconexibacter sp. | reverse complement strand
GCGCGCCGACGCTCCACCGCCTCGGCATCCAGGCCTTCGAGCCCGTGCTCGTCGAGGGCAAGGCGATCCAGCTCCATCCGCTCGTCTGCGCGGCGTACAACGCCGACTTCGACGGCGACCAGATGGCGGTCCACCTCCCGCTGAGCGCCGAGGCGCAGGCGGAGGCCCGGATCCTCATGCTCTCGAGCAACAACATCCTCTCCCCGGCGCACGGCGCGCCGCTCGCGACCCCGTCGCAGGACATGGTCCTCGGCGCGTACTACCTCACGAGCGGTCCCGAGCCCGCGGAGCTCTCCGACCTCCAGGAGAAGCTGCGGGCCGGTGAGTGGCCGGCCGGGACGGAGCGTCCGCACGTCTTCCGCTCCGCGCAGGAGGCCGAGCTCTCCTACGAGGCGAAGGTCGTCGGGCTCCACACGCTCGCCGAGTACCGCCCGGCGGGCCGCGAGGGCCACGTGCTCACGACCGTCGGCCGGATCATCTACAACGAGCAGATCGAGCGCGCGCTCGAGGACGCCCTCGGGGACTCCTTCGACCCCGCCGGGTTCCCGTTCGTCAACCAGCCGATGAAGAAGCGCGACACCGTGCAGCTCATCGACCTGCTCGTCCAGCGCTACGGCGCGCCGGCGGTCGCGCTCGTCCTCGACGTCTTCAAGGACCTCGGGTTCAAGTACTCGACCCTCGCCGGGATCACGATCTCGAAGAACGACGTCATCGTCCCGCCGAAGAAGGCGGAGATCCTCGGGGAGTACGAGGGCCGGGTCGCCGAGATCCAGGACCAGTACGACATGGGTCTCATCACCCAGGAGGAGCGCCACCAGGCCGTCGTCGACCAGTGGAACGAGGCGACGGACAAGGTCGGCGAGGCGATGCAGGAGAACTTCGACCACCTGAACCCCATCTTCATGATGGCCGACTCGGGTGCGCGAGGCTCCTTCAAGCAGATCCGTCAGCTCGCCGGGATGCGAGGCCTCATGGCCAACCCGAAGGGCGAGATCATCGAGCGCCCGATCAAGGCGAACTTCATGGAGGGCCTCACGGTCCTCGAGTACTTCATCTCGACCCACGGCGCCCGGAAGGGCCTCGCGGACACCGCCCTGCGCACCGCCGACTCGGGCTACCTCACCCGGCGGCTCGTCGACGTCGCGCAGGACGTCATCATCCGCGAGCCCGACTGCGGCACCGAGGAGCACATCGAGCTGGAGACGTTCAAGGTCACCGGTGACCCGAACGACAACCTCATCGGCCGCGTCGCCGCCGCGGACATCACGACGTCGCGCGGTCGCGTGCTCGTCGAGAAGGGCGGCGAGATCGACCGCGAGGAGCTCGCCGAGATCGAGGCCGCGTTCGCCGAGGACTTCGCCGCCTACCAGGCGTCCCCGGACGACGTGGAGCCGCCGCGGGTGGCGGTCCGCTCGGTGCTGAAGTGCATCGCCGAGACGGGCGTGTGCCAGGCCTGCTACGGCCGGTCGATGGCCTCCGGCAAGACGGCGCAGATCGGCGACGCGGTCGGCATCATCGCCGCGCAGTCGATCGGCGAGCCGGGCACGCAGCTCACGATGCGGACGTTCCACACCGGCGGCGTCGCCGGCGCGGACATCACGCACGGCCTGCCGCGCGTCGTCGAGCTCTTCGAGGCGCGCAAGCCGAAGGGCATCGCGCAGATCGCCGAGCAGGACGGCGTCGTGAGCGTCGAGGAGTCCG
>NZ_JBLKKY010000143.1:0-1848 GCF_059438195.1 Paraconexibacter sp. | reverse complement strand
GCATCTCGCGCGAGCGCCGCACCGGCGACTGCTCGAGGCGCTCGCCCATGGTCTTCAAGTCGCCGCCGGCGCAGAAGATGCCGCCCGCCCCGGTGAGGACGAAGACGCGCACGCGCGGATCGGCGGAGCCCTCGTCCAGGAGATCCTCGAAGGCGCGCCAGTCGGGCGGCATCACGGCGTTCCGCTTGTCGGGACGATCGAGCGTGAGCGTCGCGACCCCGGCCTCGCCGACCTCGTAGCGGACGCCCGCGCCCGCGGACGGATCATCGGCCATCGCGCTCACGTGAGCAGCAGGCCGACGTCCGGCCCGCCGCGCAGCGTGTGCCCGCCGTCGACCGGGATCACGTCCCCGGTGATCCACGCCGAGCGATCGCTCGCGAGGAAGAGGACCGCGTCGGCGACCTCCTCGGCCCTGCCGAGCCGTCCGAGCGGCATGTGCGCCTCGTAGTTGGCGCGTACCTTCGGATGGTCGGCGAGGATGCGCGACAGGTCGGTCGGGACCAGGCCGACGCGCAGCGCGTTCACGCGGATCAGGTGCGGCCCGAGCTCGTCGGCGGCGCAGCGGGTCAGCATCTCGAGCCCCGCCTTGGAGACGCAGTAGGCGCTCATCAAGCGGTGCGTGAGCTTGCCCGCGATCGAGGACACGTTGACGATCGAGCCGCCGTGCCCGCCCTGGATCATCGCCGCGGCCTCGTGCTTGATGCAGTACATCGCGCCGCCGAGGTTGGTGCGGAGCGTCATCTCCCAGTCGTCGGCGTTCTGCTCGACCACGCTCGCGATGAACCCCGTTCCGGCCGCATTGACGGCGACGTCGAGGCGGCCGAAGCGCGCGGTCACGGCGTTCACCACGCGCACGACGTCGTCCTCGACGCCGACGTCGCCGGCGACCGCCCATGCCCTCTCGGGACCGATCGCGGCGACCGCGTGGCCGAGCTTGGCGCCGTCGCGTCCCATGAGCGCGACCGTCGCCCCGGCGCGCGCCAGAGCGTGCGCGGCGGCGAGCCCGATGCCGCTCCCGCCGCCGGTGATCAACGCGACCTTGCCCTTCAACTCGAACATGCAGACCTCCGACCCTCAGCGAGGGACGTCAGATGAAGTCGGCGAGCGGGGCCAGGCGCTCCACCCACTCGTCCGGGAGGAGCGTCAGCTCGCCGCCGAACTGCTTCGCGTAGAGGACGATCTTCGCGGTCTCCTCGAGGTTCATCGCGCGCGTCGCCGCGTCGCGCAACGTCTTGCCGACGGTCATCAGGCCGTGGTTCTGCAGGAAGCAGCCGCGGCTCTTCTGCATCGCGACCTCGACCGCGTCGGCGAGCTCCTTCGTCCCCGGCATGAACCACGGCACGAGCTGGGTATCGCGCAGGAAGACGGCGTCGGTGTTGATCGGCGGGAAGGGCAGCCCGACGATGCCCATGGCGGTCGCGATCGGAGCGTGGGTGTGCAGGGCGCCGGTCGTGTCGGGGCGCGCCCGGTAGCTCGAGAAGTGCATCTGCCACTCGACCGAGGGGTTGCGCGTCCCCTCGAGCGTCGAGCCGTCCGGCTTGATGCGCACCAGGTCGTCCTCGTGCAGGTTCCCCTTGTACAGGCGGCTCGGCGTGATCCAGATGGTTTCGTCGTCGGACGAGCGCGAGGAGACGTTCCCCCCCGTCGCGGTCAGGAGCCCCAGCGCGAACATCTCGTTCGTGATCTGGACCACCATCTCCTTGGCTTCGGCGTCGCTGCGCATCGGCTTCCTTTCGTGGACGTGGCGAGACTCCCGCGCTCCCGGGTCGCCGTCAACCCCCGCCGGGCGCCGCGTGCTCGGCAAGGAGATGCGCCCCGGAGACCTCGATCGGGTTCGACTCGATGCGG
>NZ_JBLKKY010000142.1:0-1888 GCF_059438195.1 Paraconexibacter sp. | reverse complement strand
CTCGGTGTCGTTGAAGGTGATGGTCGCGGTGTTCGAGGCCCGCTGACCCATCTTGTCCTCCTTCTTGTCCACGATCACCGTGTCGTCCTTGCGGACGAGGAAGGCGGAGATGCCGCGGTGGCCGGCGTCCGGGTCGGTCTTCGCGTAGACCGTGAACCAGTCGGCGTAGCCGCCGTTGGTGATGAAGCACTTCGACCCGTTGAGGACGTACTTGTCGCCGACCTTCTTCGCGCGGGTGCGCATGCCGGAGACGTCGGAGCCGGCGTCGGGCTCGGTGAGGCAGAACGAGGCGAGGTGCCCCTCCTGCGTGAGGGCGGCGCCGTACTCCTTCTTGACCTCCTCGGAGGCGCCGAGGAACACCGGCGCTGCGGCGAGGCCGTTGCAGCCGAGCGACGTCTGGACGCCCGAGCAGCCCCACGACAGCTCCTCCTCGATGATGCAGCCGTCGAGGTAGGAGAGGCCGGGGCCGCCGTACTCCTCGGCGACGTGGGTGTTCATGAGGCCGACCTCGAACGCCTTGTCGATGATGGCCCGCGGGAAGGTCCCGTCCTTGTCCAGCTCCCAGGCGACGGGGCGGATCTCCTTCTCCGCGAAGTCGTGCGCGAGCTCGCGGAGGTTCTTCTGCTCGTCGGTCAGAGTGAAGTCGACCACTGTCTGCTTCTCCTGTCGAAGGAAGGGGTGTCGCGGCCGGATGCGGTCCGCGCGGGGCTGCGTTCGACCAGCTCGCGCATGCACGCGATTGACTGGTCAGTCAACGTACCTCCGAAGCGTAGCGCGGTTGCACCAGCGGTCAAGCGGGAGCGGACGCTCACGCCCCGGCGCCGGCCGAGGGTCACCGCGTCCGAGCGGCCGGGTGCGCCGCCCCCGGCCGGGACCCGCCGAGCATCGCGGCGGGCGAGAACCGGCGGCCGCGGCTCAGGCCGCGACGACGAGGACGACGAGCGCGACGCCGCCGAGGACGACGAGCGCCGTCACGAGGACGAGCCCCCACTGCTCCGGGAAGACCGCGGGGCGCCCCGGAGCGAAGGTCCGGCGCCGCAGCCGTCTCCACATGGTCCAGACTCTACGGGGCGTGCAAGAGGCCTTCGGCATCGTCATCTGGATCGTCGTCGGCGCCGGCGCCGTCATCGCCGTCCTCACGTTCGCGACGTCCTCGCGCGAGTACGAGCGCATCGGGCGCGGAGGCCTGTCGATCGACGAGGACGACCGACCCGTCCGGCCGCCCGGCGGTCCGGCGTCGGCGTCCACCGAGGCCGAGCGCGTCGATGAGATCCGCCAGATGCTCGAAGGACGCAACGCACGCCGCGCCGCACGCGGCGAGCCCGCGGTGGATGTCGAGGCCGAGCTCGCCGCGCTGCTGCGGCCGAGCATCGACCCGTCGCTCGCCGCCGAGGTGCGCGAGCTCGTCGAGGCCCGCAACGCGCGGCGCATCCGCCGCGGCGAGGAGCCGCTCGACGTCGAGGCCGAGGTCGCCCGGCAGCTGCGCGACCTCGGCGACGACGCCTGAGCGCGGCGTTCCCCGGACGGTCACACGCGGGCGCCGAACCCGCGAATCGGCCCGTCCGCACGGACGACGGTGCTGCTCGGGGAAGGCCGCTTCTTCCTCCGCGCCCGGCACGGGCCGGTCCTCGCCGGCCTCCGCGATGCGTGGCCGGGCGACGTCCGGAGAGGACGCCGCCCGGGGGTCGCCGCGTGACCGCCCCGAGGCGACGCCGTCCTACGGGGCGAGCGCCTCGGCGCACTTCTGGACCTCTCGGAGGTCCGTGCCCGCCGCCTCGACGCACTGGAGGTACTCGGGGTTCGCGGCCGGGGCCGCCGGCGCCGGCGCCGGCGCACCGCCGGAGGCCCCGCCGGCTGAGGCCGCTCGGACATGCACCCTCCCGGAGAA
>NZ_JBLKKY010000141.1:0-1915 GCF_059438195.1 Paraconexibacter sp. | reverse complement strand
GCACGCGGCCGCGGGCGGCGGCGTCGAGCCCGGCGCCGGCGATCTCGATCGCGTCGCGCAGCGTCCGCGCCGCCTCCTCGTAGGCGAGGGTCGCGATCTGCTCGCCGGCCGCGCGGTGCGCCCACTCCGCGACGAGCGCCGGCGGAGCCTCGGCGCCGGCGGCGAGGACGTGGCGGGCGACCTCGGAGGCGGTCGCGCCGCGAGCGGCGAGCGCCTCGCCGAGCCGCAGGTGGAGGCGGCGCCGGCGGACGTCGCTCATCCCCTCGCGCAGCGCGTCGGCGACGAGCGCGTGCGTGAAGGCGTAGCGCCCGGACTCCTCGGCGGCCTCGCGGACGAGCCGTGCGGCGAGCGCGTCCTCGACCGCGTCGAGCACGTCGTCCTCGCCCAGCTCGCACACCGCCTCGACATCGGCGAGGGCGAACCGCTCGCCGGCGACCGCGGCCGCGCGCAGGACGCCGAGCGCAGCCTCGCCGAGGCGCGCGACCCGCTGCGCGATGACCGCGCGGACGGCGGGCGGGATCGCCGTCTCCCCGTCGTCGGCGAGCGCGCGGCGCTCCCCGAGGTCGCGGAGCAGCTCGACGACGAAGAGCGCGTTGCCGCCGGTGCGGCGGTGCACCCGCCGCGCGAGCGCGTCGTCGCCGGCGAGCGGGGCGAGGAGGGCGGCGACTGCGCGCTCGTCGAGCGGCTCGACGGGGAGGAGCCGCACGTCCTCCCGGCGCAGCAGCTCCTCGGCCGCGCGGGCGAACGGCTGCTCGACGAGATCGGCGGGTGCGTCGCGGTACGTGCCGACGACGAGGAGACCGCCGGTCGCGAGCGTGCGCAGGAGGTGGGAGAGGAGGGCGACGGTCGGCGTCCCCGCCCACTGGAGGTCGTCGACGACGAGGACGACGGGCGCCCGCGAGCAGAGCGCCTCGACGGCGGCGCGGACGGCCTCGAAGAGGCGGTAGCGCGCGGTCTCCGGGTCCTCGCCCGCGGCCGGCGCTGCCGCACCCGGCTCGCCGAGCCAGGGGAAGAGGCGGCGCAGCTCCTCGACCTGCGCGGGCGGCAGCGCGCCGGCGGGGAGCGTCCCCGCGGCGAGCGGGCGCTCGAGGGCCTCGGCGAGCGGCTCGTAGGGGACGAGGCCCTCGGCGTCGCAGCGGCCGAAGAGGACGAGCGCCCCGTCGAGGTGCGCGCGACGGGCGAGCTCGGCGGCGAGCCGCGTCTTGCCGATGCCCGGCTCGCCGGCGAGGAGGACGACCCGCGGCGGGCCCTCGCGCGCGTCGGCCCAGGCGCGCTGCAGCGCGGCGATCTCCTCGTCGCGGCCGACGATCGGCGAGCCTGCGAGCGCGGCGACCGGCCCGGGCAGCGGGAGGGCCGGGGGTGGCGCGCTCGCCGTGGCGGCGGCCGGCGCGTCGTCCTGGAGGACGGCGTCGATGACCGCGCGGGTCTCGGCCGACGGTCCCACCCCGAGCTCGTCGACGAGCCGGGTCCGCAGCGCGTCGATGGCGCGCAGCGCGGCGGCCCGGTCGCCGGTCGCGGCGAGCAGCCGGACGAGCTCGCGCTGCGCCGTCTCCGACAGGGCGTCGCCCGCGGCCCGCTCGCGCGCCCATCGCAGCGCGGCGCCGAGGTCGCCGCGCGCCTCCGCCTCCGCGGCGAGGCGTCCGGCGAGCGTGACGGGCGATCATCGCCCGACGGGGTCGTGGACGCCGTGGACCGGGAGGGCGGCGAGGGACGCGATGGTGCGACCCGCGGCAGCGACCGCGCCGCGCACGACGCTCGCGGCGGAGGCGACGGCCGCCACCGAGGACGCCAGTACGCCGAGCTGTGGAGCCGTACCGACCAGGATCGCCCCGGCTGAGGCCCCGCCGAAGAGCGGCGCGGTCTCGTACCAGCCTGGCCAGGACTCGAACGGGGGACGCGAAAATCCGGTGCCGTC
>NZ_JBLKKY010000140.1:0-2005 GCF_059438195.1 Paraconexibacter sp. | reverse complement strand
GCCGCCGCGCAGCGCGGCCGCCTCCGCGCCCCGCAGCCCCTCCCACGTCGCGAGGACCGCCGCCGCGGCTCCGAGCCCGGCCGCGAGCGCAGCCGCGCTCACCCGGCCGCCCCCGCACGCCAGCCGGCCACCCGGAGCCGCTCGCCGAGCGGGGCGCCGAGCGCGGCGACGTCGACCCGACCGTCCCGGTCCGCGACGCCGACGGCGCGCACGTCCCCTCCGTCGCGCTCCACCCGTGCGACGGCGTCGACCCTGCGCTGCCCGTCCGGGTCGCGGACCTGGTGGACGACGAGGTCGATCGCCGAGGCGACCTGCTCGCGCACCGCGGCGTGCGGGAGGCCGACGTCGGCCATGAGGGCGAGCACCTCGAGCCGGCGCAGCGCCGCCACCGGCCCGTCGGCGTGGACGGTCGAGAGAGAGCCGTCGTGCCCGCTGCCCATCGCGGCGAGCATGTCGAGCGCTTCGGGGCCGCGCACCTCCCCGACGATGATGCGGTCCGGCCGCATCCGCAGCGCGTTGCGGACGAGGCGCCGGATCGTCACCTCGCCGCGGCCCTCGACGTTCGGGGGCCGCGCCTCGAGCCGGACGACGTGCGGGAGCGCGATCCGCAGCTCCGCGGTGTCCTCGATCGTCACGACGCGCTCCTCCGCGCCGACGAAGCCGGTGAGCGCCGCGAGCGTCGTCGTCTTGCCCGCGCCCGTCCCCCCGCTCACGAGGACGTTGAGACGGGCGCGCACCGCCGCGGCGAGGACGTCGCGCACGCCGGGGCTCCACGTCCCGGCCGCGACGAGGTCGTCCGGTGAGAAGGCGACGCGACGGAAGCGCCGAATCGTGAGCGCGGGCCCGTCGACCGCGAGCGGCGGCAGGACGACGTTGACGCGGGAGCCGTCGGGCAGGCGCGCATCGCAGAGCGGCTCGCTCTCGTCGACGCGACGGCCGAGGGGAGCGAGGACCCGCTCGATGACGTCGCGCAGCGCTCCCTCCGTGGGGAACGCGACGGTGGTCCGCTCGAGGCGGCCGCGCCGCTCCACCCAGGCCGGCCGCGTGCCGCTCACGAGGATCTCGTCGACCTCCGGGTCGGCGAGCAGCGGCTCGAGAGGACCGAGGCCGACCGTGCGGGCGACGACGCGCCGGCGCACCTCCGCACGCGCCTCGGCGGGCAGCGCCGCCGCGATGCCGTCGACCAGCACGTCGAGCCGATCGGCGTGCGCGAGCCCGGAGGCGTCGTCGCCGGCCGCGGCGAGGAGACGCGTGCGCACGATCTCCGCGAGCGTCTCGAACCCCTCGTCCTGGGAGCCCGCGGTCCTCACCGGGGGCCGCCGTCCCCTGCGGCGCGCGCGAGGACGCGCACCTCGCGGGCGTACTGCTCGGCGGCGGCGAGCAGCACCGCCTGCTCGAGCGTGACGCGCAGCGAGACGGCGACGCGCGGCCCGGGCGCACCGTCGTCCGGCCTGCGGACCGGGGCCGCCGCGAGCACCTCCGCGTCCTCGAGCGCGATCTCGGTCCGGCCTCCCGTGCCCGCGACGTCGTCGCGCGTGACGAGGACGTCGACGCGCGCCCCCTTCCGCACGAGCGCCGGCGAGCCCCGGGCGACGAGCTCGGCGACGCGCTCGCCGGGGCGCACGGGAGGACCCTCCGGCTCGTCCCCCTCGGCGAGGAGCGCGGGGACGACGTCGGTGCCGCGATCGATCGCGACCGCGGCGCGCTGCCCCGCGACGAGGTCGGGGCGCGCGTAGGACGATGCCGGGGCGTACCGCGACGGCACCCGGCGCACGCCCAGGCGCGCGGCGGTGAGCGCTCCCCCCTCGGGGATGTCGGCGCGAGCGACGACGACCGCCGCCGTCGGTCCGAGCCGTCGCTCGAGCTCGCTCTCCCGCCGCGCGACGTCCGAGGCCGCGAGGCCGCCGAGGAGCGTCGCGAGGCCGGCGAGCACGAGCGCGCGTCGCCGCCGGCTCACGCGGCGAGGGTCCCGGTCTCCGGGACGGAGACGACGAGCGTCGTGCCG
>NZ_JBLKKY010000139.1:0-2652 GCF_059438195.1 Paraconexibacter sp. | reverse complement strand
CGCCGCCCGGTCGACGGCGACGCCTCCGCCCGCGAGGGCCGCGGCCGAGGCGGCGACCGCCGCCGCCTTCCCGCCGCCTGCGATGTCGGCGAGCGCCTGGAGCTTCACGGCCGAGGAGGCGACGCCGTCGTGCACGCCGGCGCCGAGCGCCTCCCACACGCGGGAGACGAGAGAGCTCGACGACTCGGCGCTCGCGGCGACATCGGCCCCGCCGCCGACGCCGCCCGCGAGGGGGACGAGCGCGCCCGCGGGGAGGAGGACGCCGAGGGCCGCACGTTCGTCGTGGAGGGCGCGGACGCGAGCGCGGCAGCCCGGGCAGTTGCGGAGGTGCGGGCGCACCGCGGCGAGGTCCTCCGCGACCGCCGAGCCGTCGTGCATCGCCTCGAGCACCGGCGCCCAGCGCTCGCACTCCTCTCCCGACTCCATCCCGGCGAGCCGGGCTCGCAGGCGCGCCCGCCCCTCCGTGAGACACCGATTCACCTTCGTCCGCGTCCAGCCGAGCTCGCTCGCGATCTGGTCGTAGCTGCGGCCCGCCGCGTGGAGCCCGAGAGCCTGGGCCTCGGCGGGCTTGAGATGGCGCATCGCCTCGGCGGTGCGCGCGAGCCGCTCGAACGCGATGACCCGGTCGTCGGGAGCGGCCGCGTCGCGCGCGGGGACCGCGTCGAGATCGATCTCCCCCGCCCCGAGCGCCCGCGAGCGCTGCGCGCGCAGGGCGATCGCCTCGCGACGGACGACGACGTGCAGCCAGCGGTCGGCACGCGCCGGATCGATGCGCCCGGCGTGGCGCACCATGATCTCCGCGCCGCGCTGGAACGCGTCGGCGGCGTCTTCGGCGCACAGCGAATGCCGGCGCGCGGTCCGCAGGACCGCGTCCGCGTGCTGGGTGAGCGTGCGCACGACGAGGTCGTCGCGTCCGCGCATGCGATCGTTCGGCGGCGCGCCCCGCCGCGCCTCGCTGACTGCCATCCCTGACCTGCCTCCGTGGACCGTTCCCCTGGTCCTTCGAGGCGACGCAGCGTAGAGCTCTCCCCCCTCCCCGTCCGCGGAACGTCCGCAAATTGCGGACGATTCGTCGTCAGTCCGCGTCGACGGGGGGCTCGCCGACCCCGAGAACGGTCCGCGCGCGGTCCCGCACCGCCTCGTCGGGCTCGGCGGTCGCCGCCGCCCGGATGCGCGGCAGCGCCGGCGGGAGGTCCCAGTTGCGCAGCGCGAGGTCGAGGGCGGCGACCGGCACGTCGAGGGCGTGCGCGAGCTCGCTGCTGCGGCGCGAGATGTTGATGGCGTCACCGATGCCGAAGGCGCGCTTCGCCGCGAGCACGGTGGGATCCGAGGCGTCGGCGCCCGCCATGAGCGTCCACGGCTCGAGGTCGACGAGCCCCAGCCGGCCGACGAGGACGAGGAGCTCGTACCGCGCGGCGCGGCCGAGCCCGGGGAGCGAGAGCCGCTCGAAGGCGCGGTCGAAGCGCCGTGGCGCCGTCCAGGTCGCGTCGCCGTCGAAGGCCGCGCCCTGACCGCCGGCCCGTCCCGCCCACGCGCGATAGGCGGCGAACGTCGCTGCGGCGCCCCGCCGCGCGTCGACGCCGGCCCGGGGACCGAGAGCGAGGTCGGCGGGGTCGGGGTCCTCGCCGGAGGACCACGTCGTGCGGACCGCGGAGATCGTCGCCCACGGGTCCTCGTCCTCGAGCGGGCTGAGGACGGCGATCTGGGCGGCGAGCCACAGGCCCTCCTCGCGGTCCTCCGCGAGCGCGGCCTCGGCGTAGAGCCCGGGCGGGTCCGTCGCGAGCTCGTCCAGGCGCGCGACCGCGAACGCCAGCTCGTCGGCGAGCCGGACGGCGTCGGCGCTCGCGCGCAGGCCGGGGACGAGCTCGTGCGAGTAGCCGTCGTCGGCCTCGCGGGCGACGCGGCGCACCGTCACGCCGCTCGCGCCCCGCCCGCGTGTCGCCGACCGCGCCGGCGTCGACGAGGCGCGTGCCCGCTGCGTCCGTGACGGCGCCGGGCGGTTCCGGGCGGGCTCCTTCTTCGCGCAGATGGGGCAGCGGTCCTCGAAGCGGCCGTGACGGCAGAAGCTCGGCATCTCCCCCAGTCTAGGCCCGCCCGCGCGCCGGCCTCACGTCCCGTCGCGGCCGGTCCGCACGCCCCACGACGCGGCGAGGAGCGCCGGGTCGGAGTCGTACGGCGGGGTCGCCTGGCGGCGCGTCATGCGCGTCGGCCGCTCACCGGCCCGCCAGCGCGCGAGCAGGCGCGGCAGCCCGGTCGTGAGCCAGGAGTGCAGGACGAGCGCCGCGAGCACGGCGACGACGGCGAGGATGACCGCCGGCAGGACGCTCTTCTGGAGGACGCAGTAGCCCTGCCCCTCGCCGGCCGGCGGGCAGCGACCCTCGACGGAGTCGAGCGGGAGGCCCCAGGCGAGCCCGACCGCGAGCCCGACCGCCACGAGCACGAGGCGGAGCGCGCCCGAGGCGCGCCGGGACGGCACGGGGGCCGGCGCCGAGGGGCGGGCCGGCGCGGCCGCGACGGCGGCGGCCCTCGGACGGGACGGCGCGGCAGAGCGGGCCGCCGCGCAGAGGAGATCCGCGCGGACCCGCGTCTCGCGGCACGCGAGGACGAGCTCGGCGTCGGGGAGGCGCGTCGCGTGCCCGCGCGGGATGCCGC
>NZ_JBLKKY010000138.1:0-2662 GCF_059438195.1 Paraconexibacter sp. | reverse complement strand
CCTCGTCGCCTCCACGGCGCGGGCGATGCGCGCGCTCGACCGCTCCGGCGCCGACGTCCGCCGGCTCCTGCCGGACGCCGCCGCGACGTTCGCCGCGACCGCCGGTGCGCGCGGCGAGCTCGGCCGGACGCTGCGCGACGCGCCGCGTGCGCTCGCCGCGACGCGCCGGGTCGCCGCCGACATCGACCGGACGCTGCCCGCGCTCGACGGCCTCCTCGCTGACATCGGTCCCGCGGCGACGCCGCGCCGCCGCGCCGCGGCGCGCGCCCGTCCCGTCGCCGTCGCGCTCGACGACGTCCTCGACCGCTCCCGGCCGCTGCTGCGCCACCTGCGGCCCGCGCTGCGCAGCCTCGCGGCCGCCTCCGGGCCCGGCCGCGCGCTCGTCGACGGTCTCGAGCCCGCGGTCGCCCGCATCGACGGCGAGCTCGTCCCGTATCTCGAGGGCCGCGAGAGCGACACCGGGCTGCCGGTCCACCAGCTCATCGGCCCGACGTTCGCGACGCTCGGCTCGATCACGAGCGAGTTCGACCGGCTCGGCTACACGGCGCACTTCCCGATCCAGCCGGCGGAGAACAGCCTCTCGCCCCTCCCGTGCACGACGTCGCTCACCGACCCGTCGGCGGGCCAGAAGGCGCGCTGCGCCGGCCTCGAGGAGCTCGTCGGCGCGTTCCTCTCAGGAGGTGGCGGGCGATGACCCGGTTCGCGTCGAGCGGCCGCGGGCGGCTGCGTCGCGAGCTCGAGCGGGCGCGACGGCCCGCGATCGTCACGCTCGTCGGGATCATCGCCGCCGTCGCCGCGACCGCGCTGCTCGTGAGCCGCATGAACGTCGCGCTCCCCTGGGACGAGCGCCTCACGGTCCAGGTCGCCGTCGACGACGCGAAGAGCGTCATCCCCGGCCGCAACGAGGTGCGCTGGTCCGGCGTCGTCGTCGGTCGGATCACGGACGTCGATCTGCGCGACGGGCAGCCCGTCCTCACCGTCTCGATCGACCCGGACGAGGGCGGCGGCGCGCTCTACCGCGACGCGACGCTGCGCCTGCGTCCGCAGACCGCGCTGAACGACATGTACCTCGACGTCGAGGACCGCGGCACGCCGCGGGCCGGCGAGGTCGGCGACGGCGACCTCATCGCCGCCGAGCGCACCCGCACGCCCGTCGACGTCGCGGAGGTCCTGAACGTCTTCAGCGAGGACACGTCGCTGCGGATGTCGACGCTGCTCGACGAGCTCGGGCGCGGCCTGCCGGGCGGCGGGGCGCAGCTGCGGTCGGCCTTCGCGGCGCTCGTCCCGTGGCTCACCGAGCAGCGCCGCGTCGCCGAGGCGCTCACCGAGCGTCGCGGGCTCGTCCGCCGGCTCGTGGCGAACACGCGCCTCGTCACCGACGAGCTCGCCCGCCGCGACGGCGACCTCGAGCGGCTCGTGCGTGCGGGGGCCGAGACGCTCGAGGAGACCGCGGCGAACCGCGCCTCCATCGACCGCCTGCTGCTCGAGCTGCCGCCGACGCTCGGGCAGATGGAGGGCTCCTTCGCCGAGCTGCGCACGACGCTGCGACGCGCGCGGCCCGCGCTCGCCGCGCTGCGGCCCGCCGCACGCGCGCTCCCGGCCGGGCTCGACGCGCTCGACGCGTTCAGCGAGGCGGCCGGGCCGGCGCTCGCCGCGCTGCGGGAGCCCGTGCGGACGCTCGTGCCGCTCGCCCGCGACCTCGCGCCGACGGCCGCCGCGCTCGACGGCGCGACGAGCGTCCTCGCCCCGCAGGCGCCGCGGCTGGACCGCATCACCGCGAAGGTCGAGCGCTGCGAGCTGCCGGTCTCGAAGTTCTTCGCGTGGACGCTGTCGACGATGAAGCTCGGCAACGCGTCGAACCGCTCGGCCTCGCCGCGCGGCGCCGTGGTCGCCTCCTCGGCCGATGGCGCGACGCAGCTCGGCGCCGACCCGCAGCTGAAGGGCGCGCCGGGCTGCGCCGACGGGAGGCCGCCGAAGTGAGCACCGACACGCATCTCCTGCGGCGGCGGATCGCCCTGCACGTCGTGTTCGCCGCGGTCTGCGCGGCGATCTTCCTCCAGCTCCTCTCGGTCGCCGGAGGGCTCAACGTCGGGGCGACGCACCGGGTCGAGGCCGTCGTCCCCGACGCCCAGCAGCTGCTCCCGCAGGCCGACGTGCGCATCGCAGGGGTGAAGGCGGGCCGCGTCACGGAGGTCGGCCACCGCGGAGGGACCGCGGTCCTCGCGCTCGAGATCGACGAGGAGCACGGCCCCGTGCGTGCCGATGCGCGCGTGCGGGTGCGGCAGAAGACCGTGGTGGGCGAGAACTACGTCGACCTCGACCCGGGGACGGAGGCGGCGGCGCTCCCCGACAACGGGACGCTGCCGCTGCCGCGCGCGCACGACGCCGTCCAACTCGACCAGGTGCTCTCGACGCTCGACGCGCCGCGCCGCGAGCGTCTGCAGCGGCTCCTCACCGGCGTCGGCGAGGGCCTCGCGGACCCCGACGACCTCAATGGGCTCGTCGAGGCGCTGTCCGGCACCTTCGCGACGGCGGCGCCCGTCTTCGACGCGCTCGCGGCGGAGCGGCGCGCGACGGCGCGCCTCGCCGCCGATCTCGGGACCGTCTTCGGCGCGCTCGGCTCGCTCGGCGAGGCGATCCGCCGGCTCGCCGCCGACGGGCG
>NZ_JBLKKY010000137.1:0-2663 GCF_059438195.1 Paraconexibacter sp. | reverse complement strand
CAACGCGCGTTCGATTCGCTCCCATATAGGGGGTCAAATCAACGCGCGTTGATTTCGTACCCCCCGTCGGGCGGCCGAGAACTCACACCGTGCCGCATGGGAGCCGCTCTTGAGTTCTCGCGCCGTCGGCGCGCCGCTCGCGCCCGTCGGCGCGCCGCTCGCGCTTGCGGCGCGCCGCCGCCTGCGGCGTGCCGCCGCGGCGGCCGCCCCGCCCCTCTCAGCGGATCGCCGCGATGCCCGCCGGCGGGCGGCCCGCCGCGACGAGCGCGTCGGTGAGGATCCCCACCCGCCACGCCCGGACGATCTCGGTGACCTCCGCGGGCGTCTCGCGCACGACGTACTTCGTGCCCGTCGTGAGCGTGACGTGCGTGTCCGGGGAGGCCTCGACGTGAGCGACGAGGTCGGGGTTCACGAGGAACGGCTGCGCATCGCGCGACAGCCGGTGGAGCTCGATCATCGTCGCTCACCCACTCGCTATCGCTTGAGGTTGACGAGATCCTGGAGCATCTCGTCGGTCGTCGAGATGACACGCGAGTTCGCCTGGAAGCCGCGCTGCGAGACGATCATCTGCGTGAACTCGGCTGCGAGGTCGACGTTCGACATCTCGATCGTGCCGGACGTCGTCACGCCGAAGGTCCCGCCCGGGGTCCCGACGATCTCCGCGCCGGAGGCGGGGTCGGCGATCCAGCGGTTGCCGGACACGCGGGTGAGGCCCTCCTCGTTCGGGAACTGCGCGAGCGAGATCGTGCCCGCCGCGGCCCGCGGGCCGCCGCCGGCCGGGATGTAGGACACCGAGCCGTCCTCGCCGACGATCGTGTCGGTCGCGCCGAGCGGGACCTGGATGTAGGTGTCGGCGGCGCCGGTGCGGCCGAGGACGTAGTAGCCGTCGGCGGTGACGAGGAAGCCCTGGTCGTTGCGGCGGAAGTTGCCCGCGCGCGTGTACTGCGTCTCGGTCGGGAGCGCAGGCGGCGCGCCGAGGCCGACGCGGAACCAGCCATCGCCCTGGATCGCGACGTCGAGCGGGTTGCCCGTCGCCTGCAGCGAGCCGGAGCCCATCTGGTTGTCGATCGTCGAGAGCTGGACGCCGAGGCCGACCTGCCGGCCGTTGAGGCCACCGGTCGTCGGGCCCGCGGCGGTGCCGAACTGGTAGGTCTGCTGGAGCTGGTCCTTGAAGGACGCGCGGCTCGACTTGAAGCCGATCGTGTTCACGTTCGCGAGGTTGTTCGCGGTGACGTCGAGCATGATCTGGTGGTTGCGCAGGCCGCTGATGGCGCTGAACATGCCTCGGATCATCGGTGGGCTCCTTCGGTGTGGTGGGGGTGGTGGACGGTGAGGCGACGTCAGCCGATGACGGCGCTGTCGATGTTCGTGAAGACGTGATCGCGGAGCTGCTCGCGATCGATGGCGGTGATGACGGTCTTGATGCGGACCGACACGACGAACGCGCTGTCGTCCACGAGGACGACCGCATCGCGGGCGCCCTTTCCGGCCGCCTTCTGGACGGCCGAGTCGAGGCGCTGCAGCGTCGTCGGGTCGACGTCGATGCCGCGCTTGCCGACGCGCTGGAGCGCGTGGTTGGAGAAGTGGACGCCGCTCGTGCGGTTCGCGAGCACCTCCGCGAACGCGGGGCCGGTCGGAGCGTCCGACTGGACCGGGCGCTGGACCTGGGTCGCGTCCGGACGGACCGGCGCCGAGATCCCGGGCGGCTGCAGGGCGGGGTTCGGGATGCTCACGACGCGACCTCGGTGATGGAGCCGATCGTCACGCCGGGGACGCCGCCGACGGTGAGCGTGACGCCCTCAGGCCCGGCGCTCACCTTCTCGACGACGCCGGTCGCGGTCGTCTCCGGCCCCGTCGCGTACGTGACGGTCTTGCCGAGCATGCCGATGGCACGGGCCTCGCGCTGCTCGGAGGCGAGCGACTCGGTGGCCTTCGCCATGTTCGTCACCTGCTCGAGCATGGTCATCTGGCTGAGCTGCTGGATCCACTGCTGGCTGTCGCCGCCGGCGCTCGGATCCTGGTTCTTGAGGCTCGCGACGAGCATCGACATGAACGCGTCCTTGCCGAGGCCGAGCGTCTGCGTCGCGGCGTCGGCGCTGCCCGGCGCGGCGGTGGTCGTCGAGGTGACGGGATCGATGGGCATCGTGGTCTCCTAGGCGTGGACGTCGACGAGCGCGCCGTCGCGCGGCGTCGCCGACGGAGTCGGGTCGGGGTCGAGGTCCGAGTCGACGCCGTCGACGGCGTCGCCTCCGCGGCGGCCGCCGTTGCGGGCGCCCTCGGCGATGTCGGCGGTGCGGCGCTCCCACGGGCGACGGCCCTCGCCGTCGGCCGCGAGCGAGAGGTCGATGCGGGCGATCGTGACGCCGCGCTCCTCGAGCGAGCGGCGGAGATCGCCGGCGGTCTGCTGGAGCGCCTCGAGGCCGTCCTGGCGGCTCGCGGTGATCGTCGCGATGAGGCCGTCGGCCGACTGGCGCAGCCGGACCTCGATCCCGCCGAGCTCCTGGGGGTGGAGCTGGAGGCGCGCCCGGGCGACGCCCTTCGCGGTCGCGACGTGCGCGAGGTCCGCGACGCGCTCGACCGTGTGGCCGAACCCGCGCGACATCCACGCCTCGAGGAGCGCGGGGGCCGCGGCCGGCGTGCCGGCGGGCGCCGCCGCGGGCGGG
>NZ_JBLKKY010000136.1:0-3154 GCF_059438195.1 Paraconexibacter sp. | reverse complement strand
GGCGACGGCCAGATCAAGATCGAGATGCACTTCCTGCCGGACGTCTACGTCCCGTGCGAGCAGTGCCACGGCAAGCGCTACAACCGCGAGACGCTCGACGTCCGCTTCAAGGGCAAGTCGATCGCCGACGTCCTCGACATGCCCGTCGAGGAGGCCGTCTCGTTCTTCGCCCACATCCCGAAGGTGCACCGTCGCCTGCAGACGCTCGCGGACGTCGGGCTCGGCTACCTCCGGCTCGGCCAGCCGGCGACGACGCTCTCCGGCGGCGAGGCGCAGCGGGTCAAGCTCGCGACCGAGCTGTCGAAGATCGCGACCGGCAGGACGCTCTACATCCTCGACGAGCCGACGACCGGCCTGCACTTCGCCGACGTGGAGCGTCTCCTGGAGGTGCTGCACCGCCTCGTCGACCAGGGCAACTCGGTCGTCGTCATCGAGCACAACCTCGACGTCATCAAGACGGCCGACCGCATCATCGACATGGGGCCCGAGGGTGGGGAGGAGGGCGGCACGGTCGTCGCCGCCGGCACGCCCGAGGAGGTCGCGGCGGCACCGGAGTCCCACACGGGCCGCTTCCTCGCCGAGCTCGTCGAGCCGGCTGCGGCGGCGAGGCCGAAGAAGCGCGCGGCGCGGAAGAAGCCGGTGAAGGCGGCGGCCTGAGGGCCGGGCCCTCGGTCGAGGGCGCTGGCGGTCCGCGCGGGAGCGGACATCCCCCTGCGCCCCGATCCGCGCCCCCGGCCCGGGGTGTGGTGCGTGGGGTGGCAGTGCCGCTGCCCCGGTGGCGGCGGGGGCGTGTGGCATCTCAGCGACGCATGGCGTCGCCCGTTCTCCACACGTCGCCGCGCGGCGCCGCGTGTGGCGTTCCGGCGACACATGGCGTCGTCAGAACGTCACACGCCCTCGTCCTACCGCGCGCGGTGGCGCTGCCACCCTTGCCCTCAGCAGAGGACGGGGGGCGCGTGAGCCGCAGTGGCTGACGTCGAGCGGAGGCGGACGTCCTCCGGAGCGGCGTCGCAAGACGCCCGGAGGGCGGGTTGCGGAGCGCAGAAGGATGTCCGCCTCCGCTCAGACCGCAGGCCCCGACTCACCCAGCGCCGCCGCGATCCGCGCGCGCGCCGCCTCGCGGAGGTCCGCGACCGTCGCGTGGTCGGCGGGGTCGAGGGGCTCGAGGACCTCGACCGTCGCGTCGACGTGCTCGCGCAGGACGAGCCCGTGCTTCGGGAGCGCCCGGGCGGTGCCGTGGACGGCGATCGGCACGACCGGGACGCCGTGCTGGATCGCGAGCTCGAAGGCGCCGTCCTTGAACGGCTGCAGGAGCCCGTCGCGGGTGCGGGTCCCCTCGGGGAAGAAGAGGACCGGGCTGCCCGCCTGGAGCAGCCGCGAGCACTCGGCGAGCATCTCGACGACGGAGGAGCGGTCGCCGCGCACCAGCCGCACGTAGCCGTTGAGGCTCATGTTCCAGCCGATGAAGGGGATCTTGAAGTTCTCGTGCTTCGACACCCACTTGAAGGGGCGCAGGAGACCGAAGAGGACGAGGATGTCGACGAGCGACGCGTGGTTGGCGACGAGGACCGCCGGGCCGCGCCACGGGAGATGCTCCCGGCCGGTGACCCGCAGCTTCCACAGCGGGTTGAGGCGCACGAAGACGAGCGCCCACACGCACGAGTAGAGGTGGAGGACGACGCGCCGGCGGTCGAACGGCGCGGTGACGACGCGGATGACGACCGCGACGGCGAAGAAGAACGGGGCGGAGAGGCAGATGAGCGCCCAGTAGACGGTCGAGATGACGCGCAGCACGTGGCCGGCGACCCTACCGTTCCGCCGGTCCGCGGGGACCTGGGCGGGTGCCGGTGCGGCCCCGCGATTCTGGGAGGCTTGCCCGATGACCCGCGCGCAGGCCAAGCTGTGGCTCCAGAAGCTCCGCTACTACAAGCGCGACCGGCTGCCGTGGCGGCTCGCGCGTCTCCACGTCGAGCTCGCGCGGCGTGAGTGCTTCGCGAAGGGACCCCTCCACGGCGAGGTCCTGCAGATGATCGACGAGGGCCGGCTCGAGCTCGGCCCGCACGTCCTCTTCGAGCCGGGGGCCTGGCTCACGGGCAGCGGTCGGCTGACGATCGGCGGGGGGACCTTCCTCAACCTCGGCGTGCAGGTCGCCACGGTCGAGCGCGTCGAGATCGGCGAGCACTGCATGTTCGCCAACGGCTGCCTCATCACCGACGGCAACCACCGCTTCGACGACCTCGAGAGACCGGTCCCGTGGCAGGGCTTCACGACGAAGGGCCCGACGATCATCGGCGACAACGTCTGGTGCGGCGCGAACGTCGTCGTCACCAGCGGGGTGACGATCGGCCGCCGGTCGGTCGTCGGCGCGAACAGCGTCGTGACGTCCGACATCCCCCCGTACTCGATCGCCGCGGGGTCGCCCGCGCGCGTCCTGCGTCGCGTCGAGGGCGCGCCCGTCGCCTCCGCGGGCGACGCCTCCGGTGCTCCGTGAAGCGGTCGATCGGCGGAGTTCCCGCTCGTTGCGGCTTCACCGGCCGGTAACGACCGGCAGCACTGCGGTACCGTCGTCACCTCATGGGGTCAGAAGGGAACCTCGTCACCGTCAGCGGCCCTGACCGCGGGACGCTGCTCGCGAACCTCACGGTCCGCTTCGGACGCGTCGACATCGTGCATGAGCGCGCTGTCGACCTGCCCGAGGGCGGTCGCGGATGGGAGCTCACCGTCCGCCACAAGACGTTCGTGAGCGACCTCCCGCCGGTCGTCGGCCCGCGCGACGAGACCCCGGCCCCGCCGGCTCCCGGTCCCGACCCCGCGCCGCCGCCGGCCCCCGCGCCCGATCCCGGCCCGCCGTCCCCGCCGGAGCCCGCTCCGGCCCCGACGCCCGCCCCTCCCGCGCCGGAGCCGCCATCGGAGCCCGACCCGGTGCCGGAGCCCTCGCTCGAGGTCCCGGCCGAGCCATGGGAAGCGGCCGACGACCCAGAGGTGACGGCCCGCGCCGCCGAGGCCTCTGCACGCGCGGCCGCGATCCGCGAGCTCGCGGAGCGGGAGGCGGAGGAGACCCGCGCACGGGCCGACGCCGCAGCGGAGCGCGTTCGCGCCGAGGCGGCCGACGAGGCGCGCGCCCTCCGCGAGGCCGCGGAGCGGGAGACGGCCG
>NZ_JBLKKY010000135.1:0-3219 GCF_059438195.1 Paraconexibacter sp. | reverse complement strand
GCCACGCCGAGCGCGGCGGGGCCGAGCCGGGTCCCCGCCGGCACCGCGACGACTCCGGCGCGCACGTCCTCGCCCGCGCCCCGGACGTTCTGGCCGGCCTCGACGTCTGCCTCGACGTCGACGTCGCCGCCCGTCTCGGTGGTCCGCTCGACCATGACGACGGCGTCGGCGCCATCGGGCATCGCGGCCCCGGTCGAGATCCGCACCGCCTCGCCCTCGCCGACGGCGACGTCCGCGGGGTGCCCCGCGCGCGACTCGCCGACGATCCGCAGGCGCCGGCCGGCCCGGCCGGACCGGATCGCGAAGCCGTCCATGGCGCTGTTCGCGAACGGCGGCACGTCGCCGGCCGCGACGAGGTCGTGCGCGAGGACGCGGTCGAGGGCGGCGGCGACGGGCACGGTCTCCACCGGGAGCACGCGCACGGCGTCGAGCACGATCCTCCGGGCGTCGTCGACGGGGAGAAGGTCGGGCATCGGGGCATTCTCGCCTCTGCGGCTCCGACCGGGTCGGCCGCTACAACAGCCGGCGATGCGCGACGCCGACGCAGACGGGCCGCGACGCCCGCAGGCGGTCCCCGATGCACCGGTCGCGCCCTTCGCGGCCGGGACCGGCCTCGCGAAGGCGTGGGTCCTCGCGCTCGTCGCCGACGCGCCGCTCGAGGCCGCCGACCGCATCCCGATCGGTCGCCTCGGCGCCGGTGCACCCGAGCTCTGCGCCGCCGTCGTCGCCGCTCTCGCCGACGATGCCGCGCTCGATCGCCTGCGGCCTGGAGGGGATCTCGCCGGGGTCGCGGCGGGTGCCGCTGCGCTCGCGGGTGCGACCGGTCCGGCGGAGGCGGTGACGGCGGTGGAGGCGCTGCGAGGCGTCGCGTGGCGTGCGCTCGCCGAGGAGGCGGGGGCCGCGGACGGCTCCGCGCTCGTCGGCCTCGCGGACCGGCTCGCGCACGTGACGGCGGTGGTCGCGGCTGCGTCGGCGGCCGCGGCGGCCGGCGAGCCGGTGCTCGTCGACGCCCGCACGCGGACCGCCGAGGACCTCGCGCGGCGCCACGACGACGCCGGTCTGCCCTACGCGGTCCTCGACGTCGTCCTCGACGACCGCGCGCGACTGCGCGCGGCGCACCCGGCGGAGGAGGTCGCGCGCGTCGCGGAGGCGATCGCGCGGCACCTGGGCCGCACTCTCCCGGCCGCGGCGGTCGTCACGACCGAGGAGCCCGGCCGCTGGCGCGTCGCGGTCCCGGGAGCGGACCGCGCGACGACGGGCGACCTCGCCGCCGCCGTCGCGGCGGCAGCCGATCCGCCTCCTGTGCTCGGCGGGGCGCCGGTCCGGCTCGTCGTCGGCGCGGCGACGTCCCCCGCCGACGGGTCCGGCGCCGCAGAGCTCCTCGAGCTCGCCGAGACGAGGCGTCTCACCGCCGAGGCGGCGGGCGTCCCGCTCGGGGTGGGCTGACCGAGGTCGGGGCTACGGCCGCGGGAGGCGGGAGAGGACGCCGCGGGCGACCCGCCCGGCGACCCGCGTCCCGGCCTCCACGACGTCGGTCGCCGTTCGCACGGCGGTCGTGACGATGTCGTCGGCCGGCGCGGGCGCCACCGGGCGGGGCTCGCGAGCCGGCGTGTCCGCCGTGATCCGCGGGCGCTTGCGCGCGGGCGCCGGCGCTCCCGCTCCCGAGCGCGCCGCGGTCTTGGAGGTCTTCTTGGCGCCTGCGGAGGCCCTCTTCGCGCACGCGGGGGCCTTCTTCGCGCCTGCTGAGCTCTTCTTCGCGGTCGTGGAGGCCTTCTTCGCGCCTGCCGCGGCCTTCTTCGCGCCGGCGGCCTTCTTCGAGCCCGACGGGGACTTCCCGGCGGACGTCGACCGCGTCTTCGCGCCCTTCGGCGCGGCGGTCCCCTTCGCCGGTGCCTTCTTCGCCGCGGAGGAGGGGGTCGTCGCGGCGCTTGCGCTCGTCTCCTCCGGCGCAGCGTCAGGCGTCGGCGCGGCCGCGCGGGAGGGCCGCTTGGCGCTGCGCCGGGAGGGACGCGAGCGGGGCAGGCTGCCGATGACGTCGCGATCGTCGTCGGACGGGGAATGAGGCGGGGTCACACCGGGCATCATCCCACGTGGGAACGCAGTCCGACACGCGCGACGGGGTCTCAAGCGGAGCGCCGCCGGTGCCGATGGGCGCGATGGCGCGAAAGGGACCGCAACATGAAACGTCCGGGCCCGTTTCACGTAGATGGTGAGACGGGGACCGCGCCGCGAGCCGGGCGACGGCCTTGACTTCAGAAAGTGAAGCGCCTACCATAGAACATACGTTTGAGGCATAGGTTGGGCGTCGTGCCGCCTCGACCGGCCTCAACGCCTCTCTCCAGAGCATCTCCGGACCCGTCGGAAGCGGGGCCGGCGAACGAAACGGACGCACATGTCAGTAGTGGAACTTCAGGAACTCGAAGAGATCAAGAACCTCCTGGCCAAGGGCCAGCAGGTCGGCGTGCTCACGTTCGCCGAGATCGCGACAGCGGTGGCCGAGATCGATCTCGACGAGTCGGATGTCGAGGACCTCCACCAGTTCCTCGAGAAGGCCGAGATCGAGCTCGTCGAGGAGATCGATCCGGCGACGGCCGCGGTGAACGAGGTCGAGCGGGCTCCGGACAAGCGCAGCCGGCGCAAGAAGTCGACGGCGCTCGACCTCAAGCCCGACATGACCACCGACTCCCTTCAGCTCTTCCTGAAGGACATCGGCAAGGTCCGGCTCCTCACCGCCCAGGAGGAGGTCGACCTCGCGAAGCGCATCGAGCGCGGCGACCTCGACGCGAAGCAGAAGATGGTCGAGTCGAACCTCCGGCTCGTCGTCTCGATCGCGAAGAACTACCGGAACCAGGGCCTCCCGTTCCTCGACCTCATCCAGGAGGGGACGCTCGGCCTCGTCCGCGCGGCGGAGAAGTTCGACTACCGCAAGGGCTTCAAGTTCTCGACGTACGCGACCTGGTGGATCCGCCAGGCGATCGCGCGTGCGCTCGCGGACAAGGCCCGGACGATCCGGATCCCGGTCCACGTCGTCGAGAAGCTCAACAAGATCGGCCGCGCCGAGCGCAAGCTCGTCACGGAGCTCGGTCGTGAGCCCACCCCCGAGGAGATCGCCGACGTCACCGGCATCGACCCGGAGGAGGTCGACTCGATCAAGCGCTCCGCTCAGGCCCCGGTCTCGCTCGAGAAGCCGGTCGGCGACGAGGAGGAGTCCGAGTTCGG
>NZ_JBLKKY010000134.1:0-3448 GCF_059438195.1 Paraconexibacter sp. | reverse complement strand
GCCGACAACCACCCGTCCAACGGCTGAACAACCTGCTCGGGACTTACAGCTAGGCGAGCACCTCGCGGACGACCAGCGCCATCGCGTCGGGGTCCTCGAGCTGCGGGTAGTGGCCGATCCCCGGGAGCTCGTGAACGGGGACGCCCGGTCGCAGCTCGCGCAGCCCGTCGAGCACGGCGGTCGTCGCGACGGGATCCTCGAGGCCCCAGGCGAGCGCGAGGTCGCCGGGCCAGTCGCGGACGGCGCCGTGCCAGCGGTCGGTGAAGCGCTCGCGCTCGTCCATGTAGCTGATCGTGCGGTGGAGGAGGCGGTGCCCGCCGTCGTGGGAGAGGAGCGACCAGTGGTCGGCCGCGGCCTCGGGCGAGAGCGGGTGGGCGTCGGAGAAGATGCGCGCGAACTGCAGGCGGAAGCCGGTCGGCGTCGTGAGGCGGGCGAAGAGCGGGCCGAGACGCGTGCGCAGGAGCCGCTGGCCCGGGGTCGGGCTCGCGCGGTGCAGGAGGATCGACCCGTTGAAGAGGAGCGCGGACTCGATCCGCAGCCGGCCGATCCCCTCGATGTCGCGCGCGAGGAGCTCGGTCGCGACCGACGTCCCCATGTCGTGGGCGACGAGGACGACCGGCGGCGAGCCGTGTCGCTCGACGAGCGCCTCGGCGGCGTTCGCCTGCCAGGCGAGCGTGTACTCGTGGTCGGCGGGCTTCTCCGAGAGCCCGAAGCCGAGCGCGTCGAACATGAGGAGCCGCTCGCCGTCGAGCCGGTCGGCGAGCGGCGAGAAGTCGAAGCTGCTCGTCGGGAAGCCGTGCAGGAGGAGGACGAGCGGCGCCTCGGACCGGCCCGGCCGGTGCTGGACGTAGAGGCGGCGGCCGGCGACGTCGATCATCTCGCCGCGACGGCGCCACGCTTCGGCGGCGGGTGTGAGCATGGGTGGCCCGAGCCTACGCGGACACGAGGTCCCTGCGGGTCTCCCGCAGCGGGCGGGGTCGCGCCACGGATGCCCGCGGCGAGCGCGCGGTGCGACGATCCGTCCGTGAGCGAGACCGCCACCGAGACGCGCCCAGCGTCGCGCCCGCACCCGCGCGTGCGATGGACGCGCCGCTTCGTCCCCTGGCTCGTCGACAACCGGGCGCGGATCCTCGCGACCGTCGCGGTCGCCGCGATCGCGGTCGGCGGCCTCCTGCACCTCGCCGGCGAGGACGAGGCGGGCCGCGGCGTGTGGTTCGCGGCCGTCGCGCTCCTCGCCGCCGAGCTCTCGGTCGAGGTCGTCCGCACCATCGTCGTCGAGCGCAGCCTCGGCGTCGACACGATCGCGCTGGTCGCCATGGTCGGCGCCCTCGCGCTCGGCGAGGAGCTCGCGGGCGCCGTCGTCGGGCTGATGTTCACGGGCGGCGCGGCGCTCGAGGCGACCGCCGCGACCCGCGCCCGCCGCGAGCTCACGGCGCTCGTGAGCCGCGCGCCGCGCCTCGCCCAGGTCCGCGTCGACGGGGAGCTGCGCGAGGTCCCGGTCGACGACGTCCGCGTCGGGGACGTCGCGCTCGTCCGCACCGGCGAGGTGATCCCGGTCGACGGCGTCGTCGCGACGGACGAGGCGGTCGTCGACACGAGCGCGCTCACCGGCGAGCCCCTGCCGCTCACGCTGCGACACGGCATGCCGGTGATGAGCGGCACCGCGAACGCCGGCGGGCCCTTCGAGGTCCGCGCGACGCGCCCCGCGGCGGAGAGCGCCTACGCCGCCCTCGTCCGGCTCGTCGAGCAGGCCGAGCACGAGCGCGCGCCGTTCGTCCGCATGGCGGACCGCTACGCCGGGATCTTCCTCCCGGTCACCCTCCTCGTCGCCGGGATCGCGTGGGCGCTGAGCGCCGACCCCGTCCGCGCGCTCGCCGTCGTCGTCGTCGCGACGCCCTGCCCGCTCATCCTCGCCGCGCCGATCGCGCTCGTCTCGGGCCTCTCGCGCGCCGCGCGGGCGGGCGTCGTCGTCAAGGGCGCGGGCGTCATCGAGAGCCTGGGGCAGGCGCGGACGATCCTCTTCGACAAGACGGGCACGCTCACAGTGGGGACGCCGAGCGTCCGCGAGATCGCGACCCTCGGCACGCTGCCCGAGGACGACGTCCTGCGTCTCGCGGCGTCGGTCGACCGCCTCTCCACCCACGTCCTCGGCGGCGCGCTCGTCGACGCCGCGCGCGACGCGGGGCTGGCCCTCGGCGAGCCCGACGACGTCCGCGAGGAGCCCGGCCAGGGGATCGTCGGGACGCTCGAGGGCCGGCGCGTCGCCGTCGGGAGCCGGGCGTTCCTCATGGCGGAGGGGTACGACCGCGAGACCGTCGCCGGGTCCGCCCGCGCGATCGGCCGCGGCTCCGGCGAGGCGCACGTCCTCGTCGGCGTCGACGGGACGCTCGAGGGCATCGTCGTCATGGCGGACGAGCTGCGAGCCGATGCCGCGCGGATCATGGAGCGCCTGCGCGCGGAGGGCGTGCGCCACGTCGCGATGGTCTCCGGCGACCGCCGCTCGGTCGCCGAGCGGATCGGGCGGGAGGTCGGCGTCGACCGCGTCTACGCCGAGCAGACCCCGGAGGACAAGCTCGAGATCGTCCGCGCGCTGCGGGCCGATCCGGAGCTCTCCCCGGTCGTCATGGTCGGCGACGGCGTCAACGACGCCCCCGCCCTCGCCATCGCCGACGTCGGGATCGCGATGGGGGCGGCGGGCGCGACCGTCTCGTCGCAGACGGCCGATGCGGTCGTCACCGTCGACCGCATCGACCGCGTCGCCGACGCCGTCCACGCAGGCCGCCGCTCGCTCTCGATCGCACGTCAGAGCGTCCTCGCCGGGATGGGCCTGAGCATCGCGGCGATGGGCGTCGCCGCGGCCGGGTACC
Organism: Paraconexibacter sp.; assembly: GCF_059438195.1. Lineage (NCBI taxonomy): Bacteria > Bacillati > Actinomycetota > Thermoleophilia > Solirubrobacterales > Paraconexibacteraceae > Paraconexibacter > Paraconexibacter sp. The sequence goes on along the minus strand of NZ_JBLKKY010000134.1, from coordinate 581 downwards.
TGCCGCCGGTCGCCGGCGCGCTCTTCCAGGAGGTCATCGACCTCGCGGTCATCCTCAACGCGCTGCGGGCGCTGCGGGGGTGAACGAGGGCCTGACGGTGCGCATGCTCACACACGTACCCCCCGGGGGTATCTGGTACCGTTTCCGGCAGGAATACCCCCAGTCCGTATCGCTCACCATCACCGAGGAGACAGCCATGCCGAGCCCCGCCGAGACCGTCTACACCGTCACCGGGATGACCTGCTCGCACTGCGTCGCCTCCGTCACGGAGGAGGTCTCCGAGGTCGAGGGCGTGCGGGACGTCGACGTCGACCTCGACACCGGGCGCGTCGTCGTCACCGGCGAGGACGTCGACCCCGCGGCGGTGAAGGCCGCCGTCGAGGAGGCCGGGTACGAGGTCGCGCCATGACGCGCACGACCACGCTCGCCGCCTTCGCCGCGGCGCTCGCGACGACCTTCGGGGCCGCGGCGCTCGCCGGCAGCGCGATCGGGCCCGAGCCCGAGCCCGACGAGCCTGCCGCGCCGCACGGCGACGGCGGGCACGCCCCGTGCCCTGGAGAAGCACGGGTAGATCAACGAGT
>NZ_JBLKKY010000133.1:0-3495 GCF_059438195.1 Paraconexibacter sp. | reverse complement strand
CGTCGACACGTCCGGCTCGATGGCCGCCCGTGCGCGGCTCGCGCGGGTGAAGGGCGCGCTCCTCGACGTCCTGCGCGACGCGTACGCCCGCCGCGACCGGGTGTGCCTCATCGCCTTCCGCGACGCGGGCGCCGCGGTCCTCGCCCCACCGGGCGCGCCGCTCGAGCGCGCGGCCGCGGCGGTGCGGGAGCTCCCCGCAGGCGGGAGGACGCCCCTCGCCGCCGGGCTCGACGCGGCCGCCGAGCAGATCCGCCGCGAGCGCACCCGGGCGCCGGAGCGCCGCGCGGTCTGCGCCGTCCTCACCGACGGTCGCGCCGACGGCGACGGCGCCGCTCGTGCCGCGGCGACGCGCCTCGGGCGCCTCGCCGACGTCCACGTCGTCGACACCGAGGACGGCGCCGTCCGGCTCGGCCTCGCGGGGGACCTCGCCGCGGCGGCCGGCGCGACGCTCACGACGCTCACGACCACGACGAGGAGGGCCGGATGACCGAGATGACGACCGAGGACCGCGGGTCCGCCGATCCGCGACGGCGCAAGCCGCGCGACCGACCGCTCGTCATCCTCGTCACCGGCGAGGGGAAGGGCAAGAGCACGAGCGCGTTCGGGATGCTCCTGCGCGCCTGGGCCCGCGGGTACCGCTGCGGCGTCTTCCAGCTCGTGAAGAGCGGCAAGTGGAAGGTCGGCGAGGCGAAGGCCGCGCAGGCGCTCGGCGGCATCGACTGGGAGAAGATGGGCGACGGCTGGTCGTGGCTGTCGAAGGACCTCGATCAGTCCGCCGACATGGCCCGCGCGGGCTGGGAGGAGGTGAAGCGGCGGATCGCTGAGGAGCACTACGAGTTCCTCGTCCTCGACGAGATCACCTACCCGGTGACCTGGGGCTGGATCGATGTCGACGACGTCGTCGCGACGATCCGCGACCGGCCGGGCTTCCAGCACGTCGTGCTCACGGGCCGCAACGCCGCGCCCGAGCTCGTCGCGCTCGCCGATCTCGTGAGCGAGGTCACGAAGGTGAAGCACCCGATGGACGCCGGCATCCGCGCGCAGCAGGGGATCGAGTGGTGAGCCGCGTCGAGGTCGTCCTCGACGGTGCGACCGAGCCGCCGGGCGAGCACCCGACGTCGCTCGAGGCCGCCCGGATGCCGGCGTACGACGACCTCGTCCGCGCCGGGACGATCACGTGGCGGCGCACCGTGCCGGTCGGCCTCCCGGTCGGGACGGAGACCGCGATGCCCGTCCTCCTCGGGTGGACGCCCTCGGCCCCCGTCGACCGGGGCGCGCTCGAGGCGGCGGCGCGCGGGATCCCCGTCCCCGACGGCACGCGCGCCCGGCGACTCGACGGCGCCCGGCCCGCCGACCGCCGCGTGCTTCGCCGCGCCGCCTTCGGCCTCCACGACCTCGGTCGCGGTCGGGTCCTCGCGGTCGGCTCGGGTGAGCTTCCCGCGCTCGGCGGCGAGATCCGCGTGTGGCCCGACGGCGTCGTGCCGCCCCGTCTCCTCGGCCCCTCGACCGTCGTCGTCGCCGCGCGCGGCGCCGCGGCCGGCGCCGCCGCGCTCCTCGGCGCCGACGTCGTCGTGCCGCCCGGGGCGACCGGCGACACCGACACGGACCTCGCCGCGAAGACCGCGGCCGCGATCCGCGCGGTCGCGGACGGCGTGCCGCGGGTCGTCGTCCACATCGGCGCGCCCGACGTCGCCGCGCACCGTCGCAGCCGCCGCGGGAAGATCGCCGCGCTCGAGGCCATCGACCGCGACGTCCTCGCCCCCCTCCGTGACCAGCTCGCGCGCACCGGCGCGGGCGCGCTCGCGGTCGGCGCGGACCACGGCTGCGATCCGACGACCGGCCGCCACGACGGAGCCCCCGTGCCCTGGGTGGAGTGGTCGCCGTGATCCCGCGGATCGTCGTCGCCGGGACGAGCTCCGGCGCGGGCAAGACGTCGGTCGCGTGCGGCCTCATCGGCGCGCTGCGCGCGAGCGGCCTCACCGTGCAGGGGCTCAAGGTCGGCCCGGACTACATCGACCCGAGCTATCACGCGCTCGCGAGCGGACGGCCGGGCCGCAACCTCGACGCCTTCCTCTCCGGGGCCGAGCTCATCGCGCCGCTCGCCGGCCACGCCGCCGCCGGGGCCGACATCGCGGTCGTCGAAGGTGTGATGGGTCTCTTCGACGGCGCGTCCGGACGCGGCGAGCTCGCCTCGACGGCGCACGTCGCGAAGCTGCTGCGCGCGTCCGTCCTCCTCGTCGTCGACGCCGCCGCGATGGCACGCTCGGCCGCGGCGATCGTCCATGGCTACCGGACGTTCGACCCCGACGTCGATATCGCGGGCGTCGTCCTCAACCGCGTCGGCTCCGACCACCACGAGGCGCTCCTGCGCGACGCGATCGAGCCGCTCGGCGTCCCCGTGGTCGGCGCGCTGCGCCGCGACGACCGCGTCACCGCGCCCGAGCGCCACCTCGGCCTCGTCCCCGCCGTCGAGCGCGAGGCGGCGACCCGCGCGGCGCTCGCGGCACTCGCCGAGGCCACCCGCGCCTTCGTCGACACGGAGGCGATCCTCCGCCTCGCCCGCGCCGCACCCGAGGTGACCTGCGCGCCGTGGTCGCCGACGGCGGCCGGCGACGGGACGTGCCGCGCCCGGGTCGCGGTCGCACACGGACCGGCGTTCAGCTTCCACTACACCGAGAACCTCGAGCTCCTCGCGGCCGCGGGCGCCGAGGTCGTCGGGTTCGACCCGACACGGGACGAGTCGCTCCCCGAGCAGACCGGCGCCCTCGTGCTCGCCGGCGGCTTCCCCGAGGTCCACGGCGACGCGCTCGCGCAGAACACGGCGCTGCGCGACGACGTCGCCGCGCACGTCGCCGCGGGACGGCCCGTGCTCGCCGAGTGCGGCGGTCTCCTCGCACTCTGCCGCACGCTCGACGGCGCGCCGATGCTCGGCGTCCTTCCCGCCGACGCGCGGATGGCCGGCAGGCTCACGCTCGGCTACCGCGAGGCGACCGCCCGGGTCGACTCGTCCGGCTGGCGGGCGGGCGACGTCGTGCGCGGCCACGAGTTCCACTACTCCGCGGTCGACGCCGACGCCGGGGCCGCGCCGGCGTGGACGCTGCGCTCGCGCGGGCGAGAGGCGGCCGAGGGCGTCGTCACCGGAGCGGTCCACGCGAGCTACCTCCACACCCACTGGGCGGTGACCCCGCAGGTCGCCCGCCGCTTCGTCGACGCAGCGGTGGCGGCGTGACGCTCACGCTCGTCATCGGAGGGACGCGCTCGGGCAAGAGCGCGCGGGCCGAGGCCCTCGCGGGCGCGGCGGGTCTCCCCGTCACCTACGTCGCGACGGGCGCCGCGATCGACGACGAGATGCGCGCACGCATCGCCGCGCACCGCACGCGGCGCCCCGCGGACTGGGCGACGGCCGAGCCGGAGCCGGGCGGCGACCCGCTCGCGGTCGCCGTCGCGATCGCCGACGGCGGCGGCTGCGCGCTCGTCGACGGCCTCGGCGGCTGG
>NZ_JBLKKY010000132.1:0-3556 GCF_059438195.1 Paraconexibacter sp. | reverse complement strand
AAGGAGGTGCAGGAGGTCTACAAGTCCCAGGGCGTCGACATCAACGACAAGCACATCGAGCTCATCGTGCGTCAGATGCTCAAGAAGGTCCGCGTCGACCAGAAGGGCGACACGACCTACCTGCCCGGGGCGCTCGTCGACCGCTACGAGTTCGCTCGCGAGAACGACCGGATCAAGAAGGAGAAGGGCGAGATGGCCCAGTTCGAGGAGATCATCCTCGGCATCACGAAGGCCTCGCTCAACACCGACTCGTTCCTCTCGGCGGCCTCCTTCCAGGAGACGACGAAGGTCCTCACCGACGCGGCCCTCGAGGGCAAGAAGGACACCCTCAACGGCCTCAAGGAGAACGTCATCATCGGGAAGCTCATCCCGGCGGCGACGGGCCTGCGGCGCTACCGCCGCATCGAGATCGAGCCGGCGGAGCCGCTCCCCCGGGCGATGGACGACGTCGGCCTCCTCGACTCCGACGACATCGCCGCCGAGCTGCTCGACGGCGACGGCGGCGTCGAGTTCGGCTCGGCGCTCGGCGAGGACATCGCCGCGCTCGAGGACATCGGCGCCGGCGGCACCGACCCGGGCTTCGCGGAGGAGCTCGCGGACCTCGACGTCCCGCAGGACGAGGACTGACCTCGGTCCACATGACCTGACGACGCGGGCGCCCCACGGGGCGCCCGCGCTCGTTCAGCGGACGTCCACCGGCTGCGGCCGCGTGCACGTCCGCTCGAGGCGCGTCGCGCCGTCGTCGGCGTGGACACCGAACCGGTGCATCGTGTCCGACCGCACAGTCCAGCGGTGTGCGCGGTCACAGTGCGGGCCCCGGGCGGCTCCTAGCGTGCGGGGTGACCCGAGGGAGGAGACCCGATGCGCCACGACCCGTCCAGCCCGCACGCGACCCTCGTCGAGGATGCGCGCGTGCGCCTCGCCCGACTCACGCGGCGGGAGCGCGAGATCCTCGCGCTCATGGCCGCGGGGTACTCGAACGGCGCGGTCGGCGCGGCCTTGTGGCTGAGCCCGAAGACGGTCGAGACGCACGTCCGCTCGATCCTGTCCAAGCTCGCCGGCGACGCCGGCCCCGAGCACCACCGGCGCGTCCTCGCGGTCCTCGTCCACCTCGCCGTCGCGCCCGACTCCGAGGCGCGCGCGGCGCCGCCGGCGGGATAGCCTCGGCGGGTGGCGACCGTCGGCGATCTCCGCTTCACCGGGACGTGGCGGCACTACCAGGAGCTCGCGTTCGAGGCGTTCGAGGCGGACCGCGCGCGGGGACGGCATCGGACGCACGTCGTCGCCCCGCCCGGCTCGGGGAAGACCGTCATGGGGGTCGAGCTCGTGCGCCGGCTCGGGCGGCCCGCACTCGTCCTGGCGCCGAACCAGGCGGTCCAGGCGCAGTGGGTCGAGGCGGTGCGCCGGTGCGGCGATGCGGACCTCGTCGCGACCGATGCCGGAGCGGGAGCGCCGGTCGTCGTCCTCACGTACCAGTCGCTGTGCCGTCTCGACGACCCCGACGCCGCGCTGCGGGAGGAGGCCGAGCACCGCTGGGCGCGCGAGCGGGCGGGTGCGACGGGGGAGGAGCCGGCGGCCATCGCCGTCGCCGCCGCCTCCTGGGGCGGCGAGGCCGCGCGGCGCCGGAGCGCCGAGATCGGCCGCATCCTCGCCGCCCTCAAGCGCGAGGTCGCCCGTGGCGAGCACCCGGAGCTCGCGCTGGCGGACCTCCTCGACCACGGGGCCCGCGCCCGCGTCGACGCGCTCCTCGCGCGCGGCACCGGGACGGTCGTCCTCGACGAGTGCCATCACCTCGCCTCGCTCTGGGGCTACGTCGTCGCCGCCGTCCTCGGGGATCTCCGGCACCGCGGCGACGACGTGCACGTCGTGGGGCTCACGGCCACGCCGCCAGACGAGCTCACGGCGACGGAGGAGCAGCTCTACGCCACCCTCCTCGGTCCGGTCGACTTCTCGGTCCCGACGCCCGCGGTCGTCCGGGACGGCTTCCTCGCTCCCTTCCAGGAGCTCGCCTGGTTCTGCGAGCCGCTCGCCGCCGAGCGGGCGTGGCTCGCCGAGCACGACGTGCGCTTCGCCGAGCTCGTCACCGCGCTGCACGAGGACGGGGGCGACGCCGAGGGCCCCGTGCCGTTCCCCGAGTGGGTCGTCACGCGCCTTCGGCACCGCAGCCGCGACGGCGAGGACGCGGAGGTGCCGTGGCACGCGTTCCAGCGCCGGCACCCCGCGCTCGCCCGTGCCGGCGTGCGGTTCCTCCTCTCGGCCGGCCTTCCGGCGCCGCCCGGCGCGCCGCGGGGCGAGGCCTACCGCGAGCCGCCCGACCTCGACGACTGGCTCGTCCTGCTCGAGGACTACGCGCTGCGGGCGCTCGCCCCGCATCCTTCCCCCGCGGCCGCCGCGCGACGCGACGCGATCGCCGCCGCCCTCCGCGATCTCGGCTTCACGCTCACGCGTCGCGGGATCCGTCGGGGGCGCTCCGAGGTCGACCGGCTCCTCACGACGTCGGCGGCGAAGCCGCTCGCCCTCGCCGAGCTGCTCGCGACGGAGGACGACGCGCGGGGCGACGCGCTCCGCGCCTGCGTCCTCTGCGACGCGGAGCGGGCCGAGCGGCGTGCAGACGGCGCGCTCGCCGGGGTGCTCGACGCCGAGGCGGGGACCGCGGTCCGCGCGCTCGACGCGATCGCCGCCGACGTCCGCACGGCTCCCTTGCGCCCGCTCCTCGTCACCGGGCGCGCGCTGCGCTGCCGGCCCGGGGACCACGCGCCGCTCGCGCGCGCTCTCGGCCTCGTCGAGGGCGGGAGCGAGGCCGCGGCGCCGGAGCCCGACGACGACGGCCTCGCCGTGCTGCGTCCGCAGGCGGGGGAGTGGACCCCGCGCATCTGGGTCGCCCGCGCGACGGCCGCTCTCGCCGCCGGGGAGACGCGCGTCCTCGTCGGGACCCGCGCGCTGCTCGGCGAGGGCTGGGACGCGCCGTGCGTCAACGTGCTCGTCGACCTCACGGTCGCGACGACCGGCGTGAGCGTCCGGCAGATGCGCGGCCGCTCGCTGCGCCTCGACCCGCGGGACCCCGCGAAGATCGCCTCGAACTGGGACGTCGTCTGCGTCGCCGCCGACCTCGCGCGCGGCACGGCGGACTACCGCCGCTTCGCGCGCAAGCACGCGCACCTCCTCGCGCCCGCGGAGGACGGCGTCATCGAGGCGGGCCCGTCACATGTCCACCCCGAGCTCACCGCCTTCGGGCCGCCCCCGGCCGCCGACCTCCCGGCGATCGACGCGGCGATGCGCCGGCGTGCCGCCGACCACCGCACGGCGCGTGAGCGCTGGGCGGTCGGCACGCCGTACGAGGCGGTCGAGCGCGCGACCGTGACGATCCGGCCGGTCCGCGACCCGGCGATCCCCGACGGGCCGGCCGCGGCCGAGGGCCCCCTGCGGATCGACGTCGGCCCGGCCGCTCCCGCCGCGGCCGGGGCCGCCGCGCTCGGCGGCACGGTGCTCGGCATCGCCCTCGCGGGGCCGGCAGGACTCGCGGGGCTCGCCGCGCTGCCGGCCGCGGCGGCGTGGG
>NZ_JBLKKY010000131.1:0-3645 GCF_059438195.1 Paraconexibacter sp. | reverse complement strand
CCCTGGGAGCGGCGGCCGACGCGCTCGCGGGCGCCCCGCTCCCCCACCCCTCGGCGACCGCCGGGGCCGTCGCCGTCGTCGACGGCGCGCGCGGCCCGATCCGGGTCTCGCTCGACGCCCGCGGAGGCGTCGAGCGCGCCGCGGTCGGCGCCCGCGCGGCGCGGGAGGCGGCGGCCACGCTGGCGCGCGGACTCGAGTGGGCGTCGGCGCTCGTCGTCGTGGCGTCGTTCGACGTCTCGCCGTGGAGGGTCGGCCCGTGAGCGACGTGACCCCGCTCGCCATCCTCCTCGTCGCCGCCGGCGGCGCGTATCTCGTCGCGCTCGCCGAGGCGGTCGTCGCGCGCCGCCCGATCGCCGTCACGGGACCCGCACGCGGCGTCGCCGCCGCGTTCCGCGAGCCCCTGCGGCGACCGGCGCAGTTCGACGCGTGGCTCTTCCACGGGGCCCCGCTCCTCCTGCTCCTCGCCGCGATCGCAGCGCTCGCGATGGTGCCGTGGGCGCCCGGCTTCCGCGGCATCGACCTCGCCTCGGGCGCGATCCTCTTCGCGGGCGCGCTCGCGTACGTGACGCCGGCCGTCCTCATGGCCGGCTGGGGCGCGGGCCACCCGGCCGCGGTCGTCGGCGGGTTCCGCTTCCTCGCGCTCATGCTCGCCTACGCGATGCCCATCGCGATGGTCATCACCGCCGTCGCGGCACCCGCCGCCTCCCTGCGTCCCACCGACATCGTCGACGTCCAGCACGCCGTCCCGATGGTCCTCGTGCAGCCGCTCGCCGCGGCCCTCTGGGTCCCGGCGGCGATGGCGGTCTGCCTGCTGCCGCCGTTCGACGTCGCGCAGTCGCGCGAGGAGCTCGACGGCGGGGCGTTCCGCGAGCACCGCGGCCTCGAGGCCGGTCTCCTCGTCCTCGCCCGCCGCATCCTCGTCGTCGCGCTCGCCGGCATGACCGCCGCGCTCTTCCTCTCCGGGTGGCACGGCCCGCTGCTCCCGCCGGCGGTGTGGATGGCGCTCAAGACCGCCGCCGTCGCGCTCCTTCTCCTCGCGGCGGGCCGCGTCGTGCCGCGCGTGACCGTCGACCGCCTCCTCCCCGTCGCGTGGAAGGTCGCGATCCCGCTCGCGATCGCGGCGATCGTCCTCGCCGCCCCGATCACCCTCGTCTTCTACCGGTGAGCGACCTCGCGACAGCCCTCGTCTTCTGGCCGGCCGCGGTGATCGTGCTCGTGTGGGGCCTGTACGTCTTCCGCACCTCGTCGATGGCGCGCGCCGGCCTGCTCCTCCTCGGGGCGCTCGGCGTCGAGGGCCTCCTCTTCCTCGCGCTCGGCAGCGAGTTCCTCGGGGCGCTGATGGTCCTGATGATGAGCGGCGAGATGGTGATCATGGTCTTCTTCATGGTCATGTTCATGCCCGACCCGGGCGGGCTCATGGGCATGGACATGACGCACGACAAGCGTCGCTCCGCGGGGGTCGCGCTCCTCCTCTCGCTCGGGCTGGCGGTGATCGCCGTCCTCACGGACTGGCCGGGGCGGCTCGCCGGCGCCGACGCGCCCGACGTCCGCGCGATCGGCTTCGAGGTCATGGGCCGCTCGATGTTCTCGTTCCTCTTCGCGGCGGTGACGATCCTCTTCGCGATGGTCTGCGGCGTCCTCGCCGCGGCGCACGGCGGGCGCCTCGACCTCCCCGAGCCGGGGGACGAGGCCCGCGGGCCGGGCGGCCGGCCGCAGACGGAGGGCGAGGCGTCGTGATCTCGCTGCCCGTCGTCCTCGCCGTCGCCGCCGTCATGTTCGGGATCGGGCTCTACGGGGTCCTCGGTCAGACGAATGCGATCATGGTGATCATGGGCGTCGAGCTGATGCTCGGGGCCTCGATGCTCAACGTCGTGGGGTTCCTGCGCTACGCCTGGCCGGACGCCACGAGCGGCGCGTTCTTCGTCCTCGTCGTCATGACGCTCATGGCCGTCGAGGCTGCCGTCGGCTTCGCGCTCGTCGTCGCGACGTTCCGCCGTCGGCGCACCGCGGAGGTCGACGACCTGACGGACCTCGGAGAGCGATGAGCGCCGCCCTCTGGCTCACCGTCGGGGTCCCGGCCCTCGCGGCTCTCGCCGTGCGGCTCGCGCCGCGCGGCGACCGCGCGGTCGCGGTCGCGGGCGCCGGGGCGGCGGCGGTCCCCGCGCTCGCGCTGCTCGTGGACGCGGCCTCGGACGGGCGGGCGCGGAGCGCGTTCACCTGGCTGCCCGCGGGGGACCTCGACGTCGGGCTGCGCCTCGACCCGCTCGGCGCGGCGCTCTCCGCGACGGTCGCCGTCGTCGGGCTCCTCGTCGTCCTCCATGCGACGGGGGCGTTCGCGGAGGACCCCCGGCGACGCTCCGGGCTCGCCGGCCTCCTCGCGTTCCTCGCCGCGATGCAGGGGCTCGTCCTCGCCGAGGGCTTCCTCACGCTCCTCGTCTTCTGGGAGCTCGTCGGGGCGGCGTCGGCCCGCCTCATCGCGTTCCACCGCGACGATCCGCGCGCCGCGCCGGGCGCCGTGCGGGCGTTCCTCGTGACGCGGGGCGCCGACGCCGGCCTCTACGTCGCGCTCCTCGCGCTCTTCTCGGCGACGGGCGGGCTCGCCTTCGACGCCGCGCGGCCCGACGGCGCGCTCGGCGTCCTCGTCGCCCTGGGGATCATCGTCGCGGCGATCGGCAAGAGCGCGCAGGCGCCGCTGCAGACCTGGCTCATGGGCGCGATGGCGGGCCCGGCGCCGGTGTCCGCCCTCCTGCACTCCGCGACGATGGTCGCCGCCGGCGTCGTCCTCCTCATGCGCGCCGAGCCGCTCCTCGCCGGATGGCCGCTCGAGGTCGTCGGGTGGGTCGGCGCGCTCACGGCGGTCGCCTCGGGGGCGATCGCGCTCGTCGAGGACGACATCAAGCGCGTCCTGGCGGGCTCGACGTCGAGCCAGCTCGGCCTCATGCTCGTCGGCCTCGCCGCGGGGGGCGTCGTCGTGGCGCTCTTCCACCTCGTCGTCCATGCCGCCGGAAAGGCGTGCCTCTTCCTCTCGGTCGGGGTCCTCGAGCACGAGCGCGACTCGACCGCGCTCGAGGACCTGCGCGGCGCCGGACGCGAGGACCGGCCGGCGTTCGCCTGCTTCGCGATCGGCGCGCTGAGCATCGCCGCCGTCCCGCCGCTCGCCGGGTTCTGGAGCAAGGAGCACGTCACGTCGGCGGCCGAGCACGAGACCGCCTGGTTCGCGCTCGTCCTCCTCGCCGCCGCGCTCGCCGCCGCGTACCTCCTGCGCCCGGCGCTCGTCCTCTGGTCGCCGTCGGCCGCGGCGGCGCGCGCGTCCGCTGCGGGACGCGCCGCGATGCTCGCGGGCGCCGCGCCGCTCGCGGCCGCGTGCGTGGCTCTCGCCCTCGCGGGCGGCCCTCTGAAGCACCTCGTCGGGGGCGAGCTGCCGAGCTCGTCGCTCTCGCTCGTCCTCTCCCTCGTCGCCCTCGCCGCCGGGACGGGGGCGGTGCTCGCGGGACCGCTTCCCGGGACCGCGGCCGTGCGCGCCGTCGCGCGGGCGGTCGCGGCCGGCGAGCCGGCGCGCTCGCTCGCCGCCCGCCCGGCACTCGGGCTCGCGCGGCTCTCGGACGGCGTCGACCGTCGCTTCGACCGCGCCGCGGTCGACGGGGC
>NZ_JBLKKY010000130.1:0-3804 GCF_059438195.1 Paraconexibacter sp. | reverse complement strand
CGCGCTCGTCGCGGCGCTCGGCCGCGCCGACCGGCACGGCGCACCCGTGGCGCCTGCGCTCGCCGCGCTCGCGGCGGACGCCCGGGCCGAGCGGTCGCGGCTCATCGCCGACCGCGCGGCGCGGGCGGCGCCGAAGATCCAGCTCGTCGTCGCGCTGCTCCTCGTCCCGAGCGTCCTGCTCGTCGTCGGGGCGGCGCTCCTCCCGGCGGTCGGCCTCGCCGGCTGACGCGGCCCGCGCGCGGCCCGACGCCGGCCGGAGAGCGTCCGGCCGGCGTCGGGATGGCGGGCGGTGCTACTTCAGCGTGATCGCCAGGCGCGCGCGGTTCGTGTCGCCGTCGCGCTTGCTGCCGGCGACGATCGCGCTGAACGCGTCGAGGTACGGCTTCGCGGACTGGAAGTCCGGGTCCGATCCGGCCCCGAGCGCCAGGAACGAGACGATGGCCTCGAAGTCGGCGTAGAAGGACGGCTGGATGCCGTCGCCGAGCTTGCTCGCCGCCGCCTTGAACTTCGCGCTCTCGCCGAGGGTGCCGTCCTGGTCCCCGGCGAGCATCGCCGCGACGACCTGCGGGTTGATGCCGATGACGAAGCGGTCGCCCTTGAGCCCGACGAGCAGCTCGAGCCCGGAGAGCCCGGTGTCGCCGAGATCGATGCGGAAGCCCTCGTCGGCCCCCTGCGGCGCCTCGGTCCTCACCGTCGCGCCGAAGCCGCGGACGACCGGGACGAGCTTCTCGATCGCCTCCGCGGTCTTCGCGGGATCGGTCGAGCGGACGACGAGCCCGCCGCCGATGTCGGCGATGCTCCCGCCCTGGATCGAGATCGCGCCCTCACCCATCCACGAGAGGAGGTCCTCCTCGAGGCTGATGCCGACCTGGCTCTCGAGCTGCTGGAGGAGCTGGCGCGGGTCCTGGCCGAGGATCGGGCCGGCGCCGAGGAGCTGATCCACGATCTGCTGGAGCGTCGGACCGACGGCGCCGAGCCCAGCGCCGATGACGGTGCTCTCCGGGAGGCCGGCGAGCACGGCCGCCGGGTCGCCCTTCGGCTCGGCGTCCGGGCCGCCGATCTGCGCGGCCTCGACCCGGATCGCGTCGTCGGCGACCGTGAGCGCGGCGCCGATCGTCGCAGCGTCGCCGAGCGCCTGCTTCAGCGGCTCGATCTGTGACGCGATGAGCGGCTCGCCCGCGGCGAGCGCGGTGACCGCCGACTCGAGGTCGGCGTAGAGGAAGCCGAGCGCCGCGTCGACGTCGACGCCGTCGCGGGCCTGCTCGAGGCGGTCGGAGCCGGCGAGCGTCTCGCCGGACTCCTCGGCGTCGACGACGGCCTTGAAGCCGGGCTCGCTCGCGATGACGAGCGCGTCGCCGACGATCCCGGCGACCATCTCGTCGTCCTCGTCGCGGAGGTACTTCACGCCCTCGTACTCGACCTCGGTCGTGCCGTCCTCCTCGAGGGACTCGTACGCCGCGTCGGAGTCCGTCGTCGCGACGGCGATCGCGAAGTCGGGGGAGCTCGTGTCGGTGAGCGAGACGATCCCGCCGCCGATGCGGTCGCCGAGCCAGGGCTCGATGTCCTTCTCGAACGTCGTGTCCTCGTCCTCGACGATCGTGCTCACGAGCGCCTTCACGCGCTCGCCGACGTCGTCGGTCCGCAGGACCTTGGAGGCGACCGCCTCGAAGTCGTCGCGGAGCTCGCCCTCGGGGCGGACCGTCAGCTCGAAGTAGACGGGCGCGCTCGCGGGCATGAGGGAGGCGGGGTCGAGACCGCCGTCGCTCTCGTCGTCACCGCATCCGGCGGCGACGAGAGCGGCACCGGCGAGGACGCCGGCGAGGGCGCGTCGCGCGGTGAGGCTGGGCTTCTGCACTGAGTGCTCCTGAGGATCGTGGAACCGCGCGGGACTGGCGCCCGCGCACGCGAGGAGTGGATCGTAGGGCGGGGAGCGGCGTCCTGCGACGACAGAACGCAGGTCGATCTCCCACTTCCTCCCACCCACAGGCCACCCGAGGGCTCGCCGGCCGATCTCAGGGGCGCGCGTCGCGTCTGCGCCGGGCGGGGAGCACGGCGTGTGGACGACGTGCAATCGCCGTTGCAGCGAAGCGGAAACCCCCATGGAGCGGCGAAAAACGGGCGGCGCAGCACGGCTGACGGCCGCCGGCGTCGCCCATTCGTGGAGAGCGGTGGAGAGATGTGTTGACGGGTGGGGGAGTGTGGGGTACCTTCGCGGCAGCGAACCGGGGTGGAGGGGCTCCTCCCACTCCTCCACCTCGGTTCGCGAGCTCTTTCCCCGCCCGAGCAGGACGCGATGGGCGGACCGGCCGGAGCCGCAGCCATGGCGCCCTTTCGCGGAACCTTCGACTACACACTCGACGCGAAGAACCGGCTCACCGTCCCGGCGAAGTTCCGTCCCCAGCTCTCCGACGGCGCGATCCTCGCGAAGGGGATCGAGAGCAACGTCGCGATCTGGGTGCCCGAGCGCTTCGACGCCTACGTCGAGAGCGCCCTCGCGGACTTCCACCCCCTCAGCCCGGAGGCCGAGAAGCTCACGCGCTTCTTCTCCGCGAACTCCGTCGACGTCGAGCTCGACTCGGCGGGCCGCGTCCCCGTCCCGCCCTTCCTCCGCGAGCACGCGGGCCTCACGAAGGACGTCGTCGTCACGGGCGTCGGCGACCGGCTCGAGGTCTGGGACCGCGAGCGCTGGACGGCCTACAACGACCGCCTCGCGACGGACGTCAGCGAGATCACCTCGCTCCTCGGCCGCCGCGGCGGCGCCACGCCCACGACCGCCGGCTGACGGTGCGCACGCTCATGACCGCACCGGCCCACGTCCCCGTCCTCGCCGACGAGGTCCTCGAGGTCCTCGACCCGCAGCCGGGGGAGACCGCCGTCGACTGCACCTTCGGGGCGGGCGGGCACTCCCGGCTCCTCGCCGAGCGCCTCGGCGCCGCCGGCGAGCTCATCGCGATCGACCGCGACCCGTCCGCCCGCGCGCGCTTCGAAGAGATGGCGGGCGAGGTGGAGTGCAGGACGCGCTTCCTCCACGGACCGTTCGCCGAGGTCCTCGACGCGCTCGGCGAGGAGGGCGTCCGGGCCGACGCCGTCCTCCTCGACCTCGGCATGAGCTCGATGCAGGTCGACGAGCGCGAGCGCGGCTTCTCCTACAGCGCCGACGCCCCGCTCGACATGCGGATGGACACGACGCAGGAGCTCACCGCCGCGGAGCTCGTCGCGACGTGGGACGAGCGCGGCCTCACGCGTGTGCTGCGCGAGTACGGCGACGAGCGCTACGCGCGGCAGATCGCGCGCGCGATCGTCCGGGAGCGCGACCGCGCGCCGATCACGACGACGACCCGCCTCGTCGACGTCGTGAGCGCCGCGATCCCCGCGCCGGCCCGCTTCGCATCCGGTCACCCCGCGAAGCGCGTCTTCCAGGCGATCCGGATCGCGGTGAACGACGAGTACCGCGAGATCGACGAGGGCCTCCCCGCGGCCTGGTCGCTCCTCCGCGAAAACGGCCGTTTTGCAGGGATCTCGTTCCACTCCGGCGAAGACCGGCGCGTGAAGCGCTTCCTCGCCGACCGGGCCCAGGGGTGCATCTGCCCCCCCGACTTCCCGGTCTGCGCGTGCGGCCGCACGCCGGAGGCCGAGCTGCTCACCCGCGGGGGCCTCACGCCGACGTCCGAGGAGGTCGCGCGCAACCCGCGCGCCGCCTCGGCCCGTCTGCGCGCCGCCCGCCGCATCCACGAGGGAGTCCACGGATGACGCCACCCGCCGCCGCCACCGCACGACGCGCCGCGCGCTCGGCCTCCCGCGCCG
>NZ_JBLKKY010000129.1:0-3860 GCF_059438195.1 Paraconexibacter sp. | reverse complement strand
AGCAGCCCGGACGACGAGGTCATCGCGCTCCTCGACGAGGCGCTCGCGGCGACGCGCGAGCCCGGCCTGCGCTCGCGCCTCCTCGGCGCCCTCGCGCTCGAGCACTGCTACGCGGACGCCGGCCGCGCGGCCTCGCTCAGCGCCGACGCGCTCGCGCTCGCCCGCGAGTCCGGCGACCCGGCGACGCTCGCCGAGGCGCTCAGCGCGCGGCACGCCGTCCTCTGGAGCGCCGAGGGCGTGCACGAGCGCCTCGCGGTCGCCGAGGAGATGCACGAGCGGGCGCGCGCGGCGGGCGACCGGGTCGCCGCGCTGCAGGCGCGTCACTGGCGGGTCCTCGACCTCATGGAGCTCGCGCGGATCGCCGAGGCGGAGGAGGAGATCGCCGGCTACGAGGTCGAGGCCGCCGAGCTGCGCCTCGCGCGCTACCAGTGGTACGTGCCGCTCTGGCGGGCGGCGATCGCGGCGCTCCGCGGTGAGTTCGCCGAGGCCGACCGCCGCCACGCGGAGGCGGCCGAGCTCGCACGGGGCACGCACGACCGCAACGCCGAGCCGCACATCGCGATCCAGCGCCTCCAGCTCCTCGTCGAGCAGCGCCGGTACGACGAGATCGACCTCGAGTGGCCGGAGCGCGGCGCGCGCGAGGGTCCCGCCGAGCGCGGCGCCTGGCTCGGCTGGCTCGCGATCGTCTACGCCGGCCGGGGCGACGTCGACCTCGCGCGCGAGCGCTACGAGGAGCTCGCCGCCGACGACTTCGCCGCCCTGCCGCGCGGCGCGAACTGGCACGCGGCGTGCGAGGCGGCCGACTCGTGCCTGCTTCTCGGCGACCGCGGGCGCGCGGCCGCGCTCGCCGAGCGACTCCGTCCCTTCGGCGACCTCAACCCCGTCATGGGACGCGGGTTCGGGCTGTGTGGACCGGTCGTCGCCCGCGTCGCCGGGCTGGAGGAGCTCGCCGGCCGCACCGACGCGGCGATCGCGAGCTACGAGCGCGCGCTCACGCTGTGCGAGCAGATGGGCGCCCGCCCGATGGCGGCGCGGGTCCGCGAGCGGCTCGCGGCGCTCACGGCGCCGTCCTCTCCGCGAGATGCAGCTTCGTCACCGCTGCGGTGACGAAGCTGCATCTCGCGGGGTCAGGCGGGGGGCTAGAGGCCGAGGGAGCGGCCGACGATCTCCTTCATGATCTCGGTCGTCCCGCCGTAGATCCGCGAGACGCGGCCGTCGGCCCACGCGCGCGCGACCGGATACTCCGTCATGTAGCCGTAGCCTCCGTGCAGCTGGACGCAGCGGTCGAGGACCCGGCCCTGCGCCTCCGTGCACCACCACTTCGCGAGCGCCGCGCGCTCGGCGGCGAGCCGGCCCTCGACGTGCTCGGCGATGCAGTCGTCGAGGAACGCGCCGGCGACCTCGAGCTCGGCGTGCAGCTCGGCCATCGCGAACCGCGAGTGCTGGAAGCTCCCGATCGGCCGGCCGAACGCCTCGCGCTCCTTCACGTAGGCGAGCGTGTGCGCGAACGCCGTCCGCGCCGAGGCGAGCGAGGCCACCGCGATCCCGAGGCGCTCCTGCGCGAGGTTGCCCATGAGCAGCCCGAAGCCCGCGCCCTCCTCGCCGAGCCGGTTGACGACCGGCACGCGGACGCCCTCGAAGAAGAGCTCCGCGGTGTCCTGCGCGTGCAGGCCGACCTTGTCGAGGTTGCGGCCGCGCGCGAAGCCCTCCATGCCCCTCTCGACGACGAGGAGCGTGATGCCCCGGGGCCCTTCCCCCGTCCGCGCCGCGACGATGACGAGGTCCGCGTTGATGCCGTTGGTGATGAACGTCTTCGTCCCGTCGAGGACGTAGTGCTCCGGGTCGCCGGGGTCGCGCCGCGCCGTCGTGCGGAGCGCCGCGAGGTCGGACCCCGTGCCCGGCTCGGTCATCGCGATCGCCGTCACCGTCTCGCCGGCCGCGATGCCGGGCAGCCAGCGCGCGTGCTGCTCCGGCGTCCCGTTCTCGAGCAGGTGCGGCACGCAGATGTCCGAGACGAGCGCGAACCCGATGCCGACCGCGCTCGCCCCGGCGCGCTCGGCCTCCTCGGCGACGACGACGTTGAAGCGGTAGTCCCCCACGCCCGCGCCGCCGTGCACCTCGGGGACGCCCATCGCGACGAACCCGTGCGCGGCCGCCCGGGCGAAGAGGTCGCGCGGGACGATCCCCTCGGCCTCGCACTCGGCGAGGCGCGGGACGACCTCGCGCGCGAAGAACGTCCGCACGCTCTCGCGGAACGCGTCGTGCTCGGGCCCGAAGAGCCCGCGCCGGCGCGCGGCGGGCGCGCCGGTGGTCGCCGTCGCCGTCATGCGACGCGCGCCCGCGCGGTCACCTTCACGACGACGTCCTCGCCCGCCTCGTCGCGGGCGATCCGCGCCTCGAGGTCGGCGACCCTGCCGTGCTCGGGGTCCTCGGCGACCCCGATGACGCGGCCGGACATCGTGAGCGTGTCGTCCGGCCACACCTGGCCGGTGAAGCGCATCGAGAGACCCAGGACGTTCTCGGGACCCACCCAGCGCGCGACCCGCTGCGCGAGCGCGCCGCCCTGGAGCATCCCCATCGAGAACACCGACGGCATGCCGACCGACTGCGCGAACGGCTCGTCGTGGTGGATCGGGTTGAAGTCGCCGCCCGCGCCCGCGTAGCGGACGATGTCGGTCCGGGTGATCGGGCCGACGGTCGCCCTCGGCATCTCGTCGCCCTCGGCGAGCGCGACCGGCGCGCTCGGCGCGAGCGCCCCGCCGGCGGACGCGGACATCACGCCCCCCTCTCGATCATCGTGTCGCGGCGGCGCAGCACCGGCTCGCCGTCCGCGTCGCGGAACTCGGTCTCGACCGTGACGAGCGTCATCGCCCCGCCGCGCGAGCCCTCGCGCCGCGCGACGTCCTTCACGACGACGCGCCCGCTCAGCTCGTCGCCGACGCGCAGCGGCCGCAGGTAGTCCCACGCCGACTCGCCGTGCAGGAGCCGGCCGAGGTCGAGCCCGAGGTCGAGCGCGTAGGCGACCGCGCCGCCCTCGGCCTCGAACGCGGCGAGGACGCTCGCGGTGAGCGGGACCGGGATGCCGTCGAAGCCGGCCTCGCGGGCCGCGTCCTCGTCGGCGTAGACGGGGTCGTCGTCGAAGAGGGCCCGCGCGAGCTCCTTCACCTTGCTGCGGTCGACGCGGAAGCGCGCCTCCCCGAGGTCGCGGCCGATGTCGCTCGTGTCTGGCATTCGGTCCTCCGTGTCGGTGGGTCTGAGGAGTCTGGGACGGCGCGCGGACGCCTGCGCTCGCGCTGGTCGATCGTGCGTCCGGCCGCCATCCGCCGCGCCTCGCCGCTCACGGCCCGTCGTCGCGGACGATCCGCGGGTAGCCGTCGCCGAGCGGTCGCGGATCGGATCCGCTGCCCGGCGCCCCGTAGGGGTTGACGCCGCCGGCGCGGACGATGTCGGCGAGGCCGAGGCCCTCGACGACGTCGAGGGCCTTCTTCGCGTCGTCGGAGAGCGGGACGAGGAGCGACGCCGAGAAGAGCGCGATGACCTTGGCGACGTGGCTCGTGTCGTCGCGGAAGTCGGACGCCGCCCGCAGCGTGGCGAAGAGGTACGCCGCGTCCTGCGCGTGCGGGGCGATGTGCGCGAGCGCCGGGCGCAGCTCGCGGAGGAGGTCGTCGAGCTCGGGCGCGAGCGCTCGCGCGGGGGTGGTCGTCGCGCGCAGCGAGCCGAGCAGGCGGCGCGCCCTCGGGGTGACCGACTCGAGGCGGGCGAGCGCGCGCAGCGTCGCGCGGCTCGTCGCCGGCAGGTCGCGCGCCGCCGGGGTGAGGTCGCCCAGCGCGCCGGTGAGGTCGTCGAGGAGGGGTCCGGCC
>NZ_JBLKKY010000128.1:0-4257 GCF_059438195.1 Paraconexibacter sp. | reverse complement strand
GGGCGGCCGGGCGGCGACGACCTGGGGCGGCCGGGCTCGGCATCGCGCGGGGCACGGCTGCGCCCCGGCGAGGCGGCGCCCGAGATGGGGCCGTGCCGCCGCCCGAGGACGCTCCGGCGCCTCCTCGTGGGAGCGCTGTGCGTGGCACTCGCGCTGCACGGCTGGACGACTCGCGCCCTCTCTTCACCGCCTGCCGCCACCGGCGACGCGCTGGTCTTCCTGCTCCAGTACGTCGGAGCGGACTACGAGCTCGCGGTGCGCGGCGGCGAGGTCGTGAATCCGGCCGAGTACGCCGAGATGGTACGCTTCACGCGCGCTCTGGCGACGGACTACGGGGCGCTTCGCGGCGCCGATGCGGCGCCGGCCCTCGCCCGCGGCCTCGCCCGTCTCCGGGAGCGGGTCGAGGAGCGCGCCACTCCCGCAGAGGTGCGGGCGCTGGTCGGCGAGTTGACGCCGCGTCTCGCGGAGGACCTCGGCGTCTCGACCCGGCCCGTCGGTCCCCTCGACCCGGTCCGCGGCCGCGAGCTCTTCGCGTCGGCATGCGCCGCCTGCCATGGCGAGGCCGGCGCGGGCGACGGCTTCGCGGCCGCCGGAATGGACCCGCCGCCGATCTCCTTCCTCGATCCCCGCATGGCCCAGCTTTCGCCGCACCAGATCGTGGGCGCGACCCGCTTCGGCATCGCGGGGACGGCGATGCCGGCCTTCGACGATGCGCTCTCCCGCGAGGACCTGTGGAACCTCGCCACCTACGTCTGGAACCTGCGCGGCGACGACCGGATCGATCCCCGCCTCGCCGCCGCGCAGGGAACCGACGACGGTGACCACGGCGGACGGCCGCGCGTCGCCACGACGGCGGACGGCGACGGCGAGACCGCGACCGACGTTGCCGCGGGCCTCGCCGCCGCCGTCGGGCTCGAAGCGGCGTTCGGCGACGTCGCCGCGCGCGTCTTCCCGAGCGTCGCCACCGTGAGCGCGTACCTCCGCGACCAGGCAGACCCGGACGCGGACCTCGGCCCTTCTCCGTCGCCCGGAGCCGCCGCCGGCTGGCGTCAGGCGGGACCGCGCGACGACCCCCATCCCGGCTTCCGCCGGGTGCGCTCGCGGAGCGGCTTCTTCGTCAGCGACGACGGCTACCTGCTGACCAACTACGGCGCCGTCGCACCGTTCGAGGGACGCGACGTCGATCTGATCGACGTGGAGATCGCCGCGGAGCGGCGCCGTGCCCGCCTCGTCGGCGCCGAGCCGACCGTCGATCTGGCCGTCCTGCAGGTCGACATGCCGTTCGCGACCCAGCCGGTGACGCTTCCCGAGGCGGAGTCGGTCGCGGTCGGACGCTGGGCGATCGCGCTCGGCGACCCGCCCGGTCCCGAGCGGAGCTTTACGGCCGGCACCGTCGCCGCGATGCCGGAGCGCGAGTGCTACCAGGAGCAGCGCGGCGCGACGCTCGTGCAGACGTCCTGCCGTCTCGACCCCGAGAGCTACGGCGGACCGATCGCCGACGTCCACGGCCGCGTCTTCGGCATCTCCGTGCCGCGTCCCGGCGGCGAGGGCCCGGCGGTGCCGAGCGGCTTCGCGCGCCAGGCGCAGGCGCTGCCGATCGGCCTCGCCATGACCCTCTACGACGCGCTCCGGGCGAGGGAGAGCCGCCGCTCGCCCTGGCTCGGCTTCTCGGTGCTCGACCTCGGCCGCGACCGGCGCGCGACCCATGCACAGCGCACCGGTGTCTTGATCGACGACGTCTTCGTGCCGAGCCCGGCCGCCGCGGCCGGCGTCCAGGTCGGCGACGTGCTCACGGCGATCGACGAGCGGCGCCTCGCGAGCGTCGCCGACTTCCAGGAGGCGCTCTACCTTGCGGGCATCGGAGCGAAGGTGACCCTGCACCTCGCTCGCGGGGACGAGAGCCTCGCGTTTCCGGTCACCGTCGAGGAGCGCCCCCCGGCGGCGCGCCCCAAGGACGCGACCGCCCCGCCGCAGCGGTGAACGCCTCTCAGGGCAGCGGGGCGCGGCCGATCCGCTCGACCGACCGCACCGGGGCGAGCGCCGCGCAGACCGCCCGCTCGTAGGTCCGTCGGAGCAGCTCGAAGACCTCGGCGTCGACCAGGGGGCTGATCTGACGGCTGACCGACACGGTGACGGATCGACGGCCGTCCCGCGAGGCGGCGGCGAACTGGGTGTAGCCGGGGAAGTTGCCGGTGTGGCCGTAGACGACGCCGCAGCTCGTCTCGTAACGGAACACGCCGAGACCGGCGGAGTTCTCGCCCGGGCCGGGCGGATCCGACATTCCCCCCGGGAAGAACGTGAGCTGCTCGCCCTGCACGCGCCGCGAGAAGAAGCGGCGGCCGAGGAGCCCGCGGATGAACTTGTTCAGGTCGTAGGGCGTCGAGACGATCCCGCCCGAGGCCCAGGCGCCCGAGGGGCTCAGCGCCTCGCTCACGTCCTCGAGAGTGCCGTCACCGGCGAGGAAGTAGCCGTGCAGGAAGGGCGAGGGCATGGCCGCGATCTCGGGCAGGCTCGTATCGTGCACACGGATCCGCTCGTAGACGTACTGCTCGAGCAGCTCGTCGTAGGGGCGTCCGGTCGCGGCCTCCGCCATCAGGGCCGCGGCGACGTTGTCGGAGTTGGAGTACTCGTACCGCGTGCCGGGGTCGAACTCGAGGTCCTCGTCGTAGACGTAGGGCAGCAGCGATTCCGGAGGGAAGTAGCGCAGCGGGTCTGCCTCCAGCGCCGCCACGAAGTCGTCGTTCCCGATGTAGTCCGGCAGGCCGCTGGTGTGGCTCAGGAGCTGGCGCAGCGTGACCTCGCCCCAGTCGGCCGGAAGGCCGGGAAGATGCTCGGCGATCGTGTCGTCGAGCGAGAGGATGCCCCGGTCGACGAGCGCGAGGGCGACCGCGCCGCTGTAGGCCTTGGCGACGCTCGCGAGACGCATGTGGTCGCGCCAGCCGATCGGCCGCCCGGTCGCGACGTCCATCACGCCCGCCCGGTGGACGGCGGTGCGGCCGTCCCGCTGGACGACCGAGATGGCGCCTCGAGGACCGCGCGGGAGGCGCACCAGGTCGCGAAGGGACGCCTCGAGCCTGCCGTCGGCGATCCGCGCCGGCGTCGCCGCACGGGCGTCGCCGCCGCAGACCGCCGCCAGCACCAGCAAGAGCAGGAGTGTTCGTGTCGATCGCGATGCGCTCATGGTGCGCCGAGGGTAGGCAGCCGTCGGCGCGCGAAGCAAGGGCATCGCGAATGCGCTTGCGTACGGCTGTGGTACCAAGCTCGCCGTGTTCGGGTTCCTCCGCGAGCGGCGGCGCCGCCGGCTTCGCGCCGCGCCCGCACCGGCGGGATGGCGGGCGATCCTCGAGAAGAGGTCCGCGCTCTATCGGAGCCTCCCGCCACCCGATCGCGAGAAGCTCCTCGGGCACATGAACGTCTTCCTCGCCGAGAAGAAGTTCGAGGGCTGCGCCGGGCTCGAGCTCACGGAGGAGATGCGCGTGACGGTCGCGGCCCAGGCGTGTCTGCTGCTCCTCGGCCAGGAGCGCCCGACCTACTACCCGAGCTGCGACGTCGTGCTGATCTACCCGCAGGCCTACGTCGCCCGGCAGCAGGAGGTGCTGCCGGGCGGCATCGTGGTCGAAGGCGACTCGGCGCGCCTGGGCGAGTCCTGGATCCGCGGCGTCGTCGTGCTGTCCTGGGACGACGTCCGCGCCGGAGCGAGGGACGCGCGGGACGGGCACGACGTGGTGCTGCACGAGTTCGCGCACCAGCTCGATCAGGAGGACGGCACCTCGGACGGCGCACCAGTGCTCGAGCGGCGCTCCGACTACGTCGCCTGGGCGCGGATCCTCGGTGCCGAGTACGCGCAGCTCCAGCGCGCCGCCGCGACCGGACGACGGAGCGACCTCGACGTCTACGGCGCGACCAATCCCGCGGAGTTCTTCGCGGTCGCGACCGAGGCGTTCTTCGAGCGGCCGGAGACACTGCGGCGCCGCCACCCCGAGCTCTACGAGGAGCTGCGGCTCTTCTACCGTCAGGACCCCGCCTCCGAGCGGCGCGCCGAGCCCACGGCCCCGAGCCCTGCCGAGGGACAGGTCCCTCGAAACGCCCCCGAGGACGGGGGCGGATGAGGAGGCTTGCTCCGGCGAAGGCTCGACCGCCCAGCAGGCCCCCCTCGATACGCCCTCCGGGCTACTCGGGACAGGCCCCTCGATACGCCCCCGGGACGGGGGCTACTCGGGGCGAGCGGGTCTTCCATCATCTCAGGGCGCCGCCCCG
>NZ_JBLKKY010000127.1:0-4259 GCF_059438195.1 Paraconexibacter sp. | reverse complement strand
CCCGTCCCCTCGCCCTCGGGCTCGCCCGGATCGGCGCCCTCGACGGGCGCCCCGCTCTCCTCGGGGGCCGCCGGGGGCGGCGGCGGGGCCTCCTCCTTCGGCGGAAGCCCCTTCTTGCGACGCTCCGCGTTGGCGCGCTCGTCGATGAGCCGGTTCGCGCCGGTGACGTAGTCACGCCAGATGACGGCGGGGAACGTGCCGCCGGCGACCGGCTTCCCCGCGAACTCGGTCTCCATCGGCGTGAAGCCCTCGGGGTACCCCACCCAGACCGCGACGGTCATGCGGTCGGTGAAGCCGACGAACCAGGCGTCGCCGTAGTTCTCCGTCGTGCCGGTCTTGCCGGCGGCGAACTCCCCGATCTGAGCGCGCTTGCCTGAGCCCTGGGTGACGACCGTCGACATGATCTGTCGCGTCGTCCGCGCGACCCCCTCGCGGAGGATGCGCCGCCGCTTCCGCTCGTTCTCGCGGACGCACGGGCCGTCGAAGAGGCTCGGCACGCAGCGGCCGCCCTCGAGCGTCTCGACCTCCTTGATCGCGACCGGGCCCTCCTCGCTCGTGCCGAGCGACCCCGTCGTCTTCACGCCCTCCTCCGCGAACGTCTCGTAGGCGTGCGCCATGTCGAGGACGGTGACCCCCTCCTCGAGGCCGCCGAGCGTCATCGCGTAGTTCTCGGAGACCTCGCTGCGGATGCCCATCTCCTCGGCGAGGTCGGCGACCTTGTCGGTGCCGATCTTGATGCCCGCCGCGGCGTAGACGGCGTTGTCGGAGTACGTGAGGCCCCGGGCGAGGGTCGACACGCCCGCGTAGGAGTCCTCGAAGTTGTTGACGACGAACTTCTCCTTGCCGTCGGTCCCGGGAACGGTGAACTCGCGCTTGCGGGACGGGAACGTCGACCCCGGACCGAGGCCCTGCTGGAGGGCCTCGGCGAGGATGAAGGGCTTGATCGCCGAGCCGGGCTGCCGCCGGCCCTGGGTCGCGAGGTTGAAGGGCTCGGAGTCGAAGTCGCGGCCGCCGACCATCGCGCGGACCTCGCCGCTGTCGTTGTCGATCGCGACGAGCGAGGCGGTCGGACCGCCCGGGTTCGAGAGGTGCTGGCCGACGACCTGCTCCGCATGGCGCTGGAGGTCGAGGTCGAGCGTCGTGCGGACCTTGATGCCGCCCTCGAAGGCACGCCGGGCGCCGAAGCGGTCGACGAGCTGCTGGCGGACCCACGCGGTGAAGTACGGGGCGCGCGACTCGACGCGCGGCGGCTCGATCTCGCCGGTCACGAGCGGCTCGGCGATCGCGCGGCGGTGCTGGACCTGGTTGATCTTCCCCTGCTCGAGCATCTTGTCGAGCACGAGGTCTCGGCGGACGCGGGCCGCGCGGGCGTTGACCTGCGGGTCGTAGCGCGACGGCGAGGCGACGACGCCGGCGAGGAGCGCCGCCTCGTGGATCTCGAGCTCCTTCGCGCAGGGCCGCTCGTTGGTGCCGCAGCCGGCGTGGTCCGGGTCGTTGCCGAAGAAGGTGCGGGCGGCCGCCTCGACGCCGTAGGCGCCGGCGCCGAAGTAGATCGAGTTGAGGTACTCGCGCAGGATCTTCTCCTTCGACCACTGGCGCGTGAGGTGGTAGGCGAGCGCGGCCTCGCGGAGCTTCTGGAAGAGCGTCCGCTGGTCCTGGGCGTCGAGCGCGTTCTTCACGAACTGCTGCGTGATCGTCGAGCCGCCCTGGCGCGCGCCGCCGCGGAGGTCGTTGACGAACGCGCGCGCGATGCCCCGGAGGTCGACGCCGCTGTTCTCGTAGAAGCGCTGGTCCTCGACCGCGATGATCGCGAACTTCATCCAGGGCGAGATGTCGGCGTCGTCCTGGAGGATGATGCGGTTCTGGTCGCTCGCCAGGAGCCCCAGCGTCCGGCCGTGGACGTCCACCATCACCGAGTTGCGCGCGCCGCCCTTCTCCCGGTACTCCGGCCGGTTCTCGAGGTCGGGGAGGTCGGCGGCGACCGCCATCATCATCCCGAAGACGGTCGAGACGAGCGCGAGGAGGCCGAGGGGGACGAGGAGGAGAAGCAGCCGCAGCCACTTCACCTTCGGACGCTCGGGGGTCCCGTCGCCCTGCGCGTCGGCGACGGCGCGGAGACGGGGACGCTTCTGGAAGGGACGGCGCGGTCTCATCGTTGCGGGCGTCCGGCGTTCGAGGAACGCCGGTGTCTCCGCGCGACACGGGTGCGCGGGCCTTCGTCCGGAGCAGGAGGCGGCAGCCGGTCCGGAAGGCGGGAAGTCTACCATCGCGCCCCATGTCCGATCCCGCCTCCGCCGCCGCGTTCCTCACCCGCAACACGGTCGCGAGCCTTCCGGAGGGAGGTCTCGAGGCCAGGCTCCGCGAGGCCGCCGAGGCAGGGCGTCCGCTGCGGGTGAAGCTCGGCCTCGACCCGACCGCGCCCGATCTCCACCTCGGGCACACCGTCGTGCTGCAGAAGCTCCGGGAGTTCCAAGACCTCGGCCACGTCGTCGTCCTCATCGTCGGCGACTTCACGGCCCGGGTCGGCGACCCGAGCGGCCGCTCGACGACCCGGCCCGCGCTCTCGGCCGAGGAGATCGACGAGAACGCGCGGACCTACCAGGACCAGGCGTTCCGGGTCCTGCGCGAGGATCCCGAGTCGCTCGAGGTCCGGTTCAACAGCGAGTGGCTCGACATGGCGATGGAGGAGCTCTTCCGGCTGGCGCGCACGACGACCGTGGCCCAGCTCCTCGAGCGCGAGGACTTCGCGACGCGCTTCGCCGAGAAGCGGCCGATCTCCGTCCTCGAGCTCCTCTACCCGCTGCTGCAGGCCTACGACTCCGTCGCCGTGCGCGCCGACGTCGAGCTGGGCGGCACCGACCAGACGTTCAACCTCCTCCTCGGCCGCGACGTGCAGCGCGCCTACGGCCATCCGGAGCAGTGCGTGCTCACGGTGCCGATCCTCCCGGGGACCGACGGCGTCGAGAAGATGTCGAAGTCGCTCGGCAACCACGTGGGGGTCACCGAGGAGCCGGGCGAGATCTACGGCCGGGTCCTCAGCATCCCCGACGACGTCATGCCGACCTGGAGGCGCCTGCTGGCGCTCGACGACCCGCCCGCGCGCGCGGGCGCGCGTGACGCGAAGCGCGCGATGGCGCGCGCTCTCGTCACGAGGTTCCACGGCGACGAGGCGGCACGGAGCGCGGAGGAGGACTTCGACCGGGTCTTCGTCGACCGCACCGCACCGCGCGAGATCCCAGAGCACGTCGTCCGGGACGCCGGCGACGTCGTGCACGTCCCGGCCGTCATCGCTGAGGCGTTCGGCCGCTCGCGCGGGGAGGCACGGCGCCTCATCGCGTCGGGCGGGGTGCGCCTGGACGGCGAGGCGCTCACCGCCGACGAGCTCGACGTCCCGAGCGCGCGCATCGACGGCGCGACCCTGCAGGTCGGGAAGCGGGCCTTCGCGCGGGTCGTCCTCGAGCGCTGAACGGCTCTGCGGCGGCCTCTTCGGAGGCCTTGCGAGCGCGGGGCAGGGGTCACGACGCACGCTCTCGCGCCTCTCGCTATATTGCCCCGGCGCCGTACGGAAGCACGCGCGGCCGGGACGCAAGACCTTGCACTCCCCGCTCGAAACGTGCTAACCTGATCGGCCCGGTGCCCGGGGGGTCCGAATTCCCCGGGCGCGTCTCTGAAGAGGAAGTCCTCCTCAGCGCGAGGCGCGGCGGTCTTTGACAACTCAACAGCATGCGCACCTTCATCCGAGAGATCGGAGTGAGGTGTGCGTCCAGGTTCGACCCATCGGTCCTTAGCCGGAACCGATGGGCCTGAGAAACAAAATCCCGTCATGTACCGGGAGCCGCCAGGTGTAAGGGGCTCCCATCAACAGGTCATGACAGCTTTTCGTGACGGTCGACCGCTTCGGCGGCCGGCCAGCAGTTCTTCACGGAGAGTTTGATCCTGGCTCAGGACGAACGCTGGCGGCGTGCTTAACACATGCAAGTGGAGCGACGAACCAGGGCTTGCCCTGGGGCAAAGCCGCGAACGGGTGAGTAACACGTGGGCAACCTGCCCTGATGATCGGGACAACTCCGGGAAACCGGAGCTAATACCGAATGTGCTCCCGGCCCATAAGGGCTTGGAGGAAAGGAAGCTTCGGCCTCCGCATCAGGATGGGCCCGCGGCCCATTAGCTTGTTGGTGGGGTAATGGCCTACCAAGGCGACGATGGGTAGCTGGTCTGAGAGGACGATCAGCCACACTGGGACTGAGACACGGCCCAGA
>NZ_JBLKKY010000126.1:0-4311 GCF_059438195.1 Paraconexibacter sp. | reverse complement strand
CGCCGCGGCGAGCCGACGCCGCAGGTCGTCGTCGGCCGCCGCCGCCTGCGCGCGCTCGGCCGTGAGCTCCTCGACGCGCGCCTCGGCGGCGGAGAGCGCGGCGCGGATGCGGCCGAGATCCTCCGTCGTCTCCTCGTGCGCCGCCTGCCGGCGCGCGACCTCGGCCCGGAGGTCGTCGTTCGCAGCGCTCGCCTCGGCGAGGGCGGTGCCCTTCTCGCCCGCGGACGCCTCGGCGGCCTCGGCCCGCGCGCGGGTGGCCGCCTCCGCGTCCTGTGCGGCGGTGAGCGCGTCGCGGAGCGCAGCGGCCTCGGCGGCTGCGTCCTCGGCTGCGTCGCGGAGGCGGGCGGCATCGGCGGTCGCCGCATCGAGGGCGGCCCGCGCGTCCGTCGCGTCTCCGCGCGCCGCGTCGAGGGCCGCGTTGAGGTCGGCGAGGTCGGCGCGCGCAGCGTCCGTCGCGGCGAGAGCCTCGTCGCGAGCGGAGTTCGCCTCCTGGAGCGAGCGCCGCAGCGCGTCCACGTCGGTCTGCGACTGCGCCCGCGCGCCATCGGCGCGCGTCTCCGCTTCCGCGGCGTCGCGTCGTGCCGCGACGAGGTCGGCCTCGAGCGCCTCGACGCGGTCGCGCGCGGTCCCCAGGTCGCCTCGCGTCGCCACGAGCGCGGCACGCAGCTCCGCGGCGTCGCCGGTCGCGGCGTCGAGCGCCGTGCGCAGGTCCGCGATCTCCCGTCCGGCGGCGTCCCGCGCGGCGAGAGCCTCGTCGCGAGCAGCGTTGGCCTCCTGCAGAGCCTGCCGCAAGCCGTCGGCATCGGCACCGACCTGCGCCCGCGCCTCGTCGGCCCGCGCCTCCGCGGCCTCGACCTGTCGCCGCGCCTCGGCGATCTCCGTCTCCAGGACGCTGATCCGCTCACGTGCGGAGGTGAGCGCGCGCGTCGCCTCCTCGCCCTCGTGGGCGAGACGGTCCCGCGCCGTCGCGGCCTCCTCGGCGGCGGCCGCCGCGCGCGCAGCCTCGTCCGCCGCCGCGCCGAGCTGGGCACGCAGGTCCGCCGACTCGGCCGTCGCGGCGTCGAGTCCGGTGCGCAGCTCCGCCGACTCGGCCGTGGCTGCTTCGAGTCCTGCACGCAGGTCCGCCGACTCGGCCGTCGCCGCCTCGACAGAGGCGGCGAGCTCCGCGAGCTCCGCCCGGGCGGCGTCCCGCGCGGCGATCGCCTCGGCGCGCGCAGCGCTCGCCTCCTGCAGCGCCTGTCGCAGACCGTCCGCGTCGGCGCCGACCTGCGCGTGGGCCTCGTCCGCCCGGGCCTCCGCCGCCTCGGCCCGCCGCTGAGCGTCGGCGATCTCCGTCTCCAGGACGCCGATCCGCTTGCGCGCTGAGGAGAGCTCCTGCGCAGCCTCCTCACTTTCACGCGCGAGGTGGTCCCGAGCGGCCGCGACCTCGTCCGCGACGGCCGCCGCGCGCGCGGCCTCGCCGGTCGCCGCATCGAGCCCGGCGCGCAGCTCCGCCGACTCGGCCGTCGCGGCCTCGACGGCGGCCGTGAGCTCCGCGAGCTCCGCCTGGGCGGCGTCCCGCGCGGCGATCGCCTCGGCACGCGCAGCGCTCGCCTCCTGCAGCGCCTGTCGCAGACCGTCCGCATCGGCGCCGACCTGCGCATGCGCCTCGTCCGCCCGGGCCTCGGCCGCCTCCACCTGGCGCTGAGCGTCGGCGAGCTCGGACTCCAGGGCGCCGATCCGCTCGCGCGCCGAGGAGAGCGCCTGCGTCGCCTCCTCGCTCTCACGCGCGAAGCGATCGCGCGCCGCCGTCATCTCCTCGGCCGTCCCCGCGGCGCTCGCCGCCTCGCCCAGTCGCCGCTCCGCGTCCGCGAGCGCGTCGCGGAGGGAGGTCAGCTCGGCGGTCGCGTCGCGCTCGCGGCGCTCAGCGTCCGCAAGGGCCTCGCGCAGCCTCGCGGCCTCCGCGGTGAGCTCGTCCCCGCGAGCGCGCGCCTCGTCGAGCGCGTTGCGCAAGCGCACCGCCTCGCCGGACGCGTCGGCGGCGGCCGTGCTCGCCCGCGCGAGCGCGGCCCGAAGGCGGGCGGCCTCCGCATCGTCCCGGCCTCGTCCGGGCTCGGACCGCTCCTCGTCGAACGCGTCCGCGCCGCTGCTCATCTCCTCGAGCCGCTCGGCGATGCGCAGCGCGGAATCGCTCGCCTCGACGGGCGACGCGACGCGTGCGACGGCATAGGGCTCGCCGTCGTCGTCGCGCAGCACGACGCGACAGACGCGCACCTTGCGCCGACCGACGCGGTCTGCGGTCCACTCGACGGTGTCGAGGATCCCGTTCGCCTGCAGCGCGCGCTGATCCTGGTGGGCCTGCGCGGCGGCGACCGACTTGGGGCCGAGCATCGCGTCGGTGAGGCCGTCGATCTCCTCGGGCCCGAGGCCGTGCAGCGCGGCGTACACGTCGTTGACGAACAGGTGCCGGCCCTCGAGATCGCGGACGGACACGGGCAGCCCGCATCCAGCGAGCTCGTCCGCGTCGAGCGCGCGCACGACGGCCTCGGTCGACATGACGTCGGCATCGGCGGCCCTGTCGACCACGGTGAGAGCGGTTGGAGGCCCCTCGACGGATGGCCGACCGCGAGGCGGTTCCGCGGACCCGGCGGACGCGCCGGCGCCCGCTGGTGCGTCCTGAGAACCGCAGAGCGAGAGCGACGGAACTCGAACCGGCGACCTCCGGCGTGACAGCGCGCTCGTTCGTCGTCCGGAGCGTTCGCGAGGAGACCGCTGCAGCAGGGGCGCCACGTTCATCCCCTTGTCATCTTCGGCCACGAGACTGGGGGCATGAGCACGAACTCGAAGATCGTCGCAGTCCTCGTCGCCGTGATCGCGGCCGGCGGTGCGTACCTCGCGATCGGCGGCTCCGACGACGAGTCCTCCGCGACGTCGATCGCCGAGAGGACGCCGGCGGCGGCCCCCGAGCCGAGCCCGACCACGGCACCCGAGCGAGAGCCGGAGCCCTCGGACGAGACCGAGAGCGCGACACCCGAGCGAGAGCCGAAGCCCGCCGACAAGACCGAGAGCGCGACACCCGAGCGAGAGCCGAAGCCCTCGGACGAGACCGAGAGCGCGACACCCGAGCGAGAGCCGAAGCCCTCGGGCGAGACCGAGAGCGCGGCAGCCGCCGAGTCGGCCGACCCCGCTCCCGCAGCATCGCCCGGCCGGTACGTCGACTTCTCCGAGGGGGAGCTCGCGCGCTCCGACGGCACGCGCCTCCTGTTCTTCCACGCTCCGTGGTGCACGCAGTGCGTGGAGCTCGAGCGATCGATCGAGGAGACCGGGCTTCCCGACGGGGTCACCGTGCTGAAGGTCGATTACGACAGCAACCAGGATCTGCGCCAGAAGTACGGCGTGACGATCCAGACGACGGTCGTGAAGGTCGACGCCGACGGGAAGAAGCTCGAGAGCTTCGTCCCCTACGACGACCCGCGGATCGACCGGGTGCTCGACGAGCTCACCTGATGGACCTCGTCGTCGTGTCCTTCATGGCGGGGGTCCTGACGGCCGCCGCTCCGTGCACGCTGCCGCTGCTCCCCGTCATCGTCGGTGGCGCGGCGGTGGCGAGCGACGACCGCCCGGAGGCACGACCCGTCGTCATCGTCAGCGCGCTCGCCGTCTCCGTCGTCGTCTTCACCTGGCTGCTCAAGGGGACGACGGCGCTTCTCGGCGTCCCCCAGGAGGTGTGGAGCACCGTCTCCGGCCTGCTCGTGCTGGCGCTCGGCGTCAGCTTCCTCGCGCCGGGGCTGTGGGAGCGCGCGGCGGCGACGACCGGCCTGCAGCGCACCTCTGCCCGGCTCCTCGACGGGTCCGCGGGCCGCGAGGGTCTCGGGCGGGACATCGCGATCGGCGCGTCCCTCGGCCCGGTGTTCAGCAGCTGCAGCCCGACGTACGCGCTCATCGTCGCGACCGTCCTCCCCGCGTCGTTCGCCGAGGGCTCGGCCTACCTCGTCGCCTACGCGATCGGGCTCGCCGCGGTGCTCCTCGTCATCGCGGTGATCGGCCAGGCAGCGGCCGCGCAACTCGGCTGGCTCGCCGACCCTCGTGGCCGCTTCCGGCGTGGCGTCGGCGTCGCCTTCGTCGTCGTCGCGGTGGCAGTCCTCTTCGGTCTCGACCGCGACCTGCAGGCCTTCGTCATCGAGCAGGGCTGGTACGAGCCGATCAGCGACCTGGAGCAGTCGCTCTGACACGCGACGCGGTGTCATCGGCCCGACCGCGAAGCGGGAGCGACGGGACTCGAACCCGCGACCTCCGGCGTGACAGGCCGGCGCTCTAACCAACTGAGCTACG
>NZ_JBLKKY010000125.1:0-4541 GCF_059438195.1 Paraconexibacter sp. | reverse complement strand
CCGGTCTGGGGACCTCGTTCGGGCGCGGCGGCGCCACCACGTTCCAGCAGGACCTCGCGAACGCCGACTGCATCGTCATCGAGGGCTCGAACATGGCCGAGTGCCATCCCGTCGGGTTCCAGTGGGTGATGGAGGCCCGCGAGCGCGGCGCGACGATCATCCACGTCGACCCGCGCTTCACGCGCACGAGCGCGATCGCCGACGAGCACGTCCCGATCCGCGTCGGGACCGACATCGCGTTCCTCGGCGGCCTCATCCACCACGTCCTCGAGGGCGGCCACGAGTTCCGCGAGTACGTCGAGGCGTACACCAACGCCGCGACGGTGCTCAACGGGGACTACGCCGACAGCGAGGACCTCGACGGCATCTTCGTCGGCTGGGACCCCGAGACGGGCTCCTACGACCCGGGCGCCTGGGGCTACGAGGGCATGGAGCCGCCGTCCGCCGCGGGCAAGCGCGAGCAGGCCGCGAAGTCCGGCGGCGCCAGCGCCGGCGAGGAGTCCCACGGCGCGCACGGCGCCCAGCTCGAGCACGGCTCGCCGCCGCACGTCGACCGGACCCTCGAGCACCCGCGCTGCGTCTTCCAGGTCCTCAAGCGGCACTTCGCCCGCTACACCCCCGAGTTCGTCGAGGAGACCTGCGGCATCCCACGGGACCAGTTCCTCCGGGTCGCCGACGCGCTCGTGCGCAACTCGGGCCGCGAGCGCACCTCGGCGTTCGTCTACTCCGTCGGCTGGACGCACCACACCGTCGGCGTCCAGTACATCCGGGCGGCGTCGATCCTCCAGCTCCTCCTCGGGAACATCGGCCGGCCCGGCGGCGGCATCCTCGCGCTCCGCGGCCATGCGTCGATCCAGGGCTCGACCGACATCCCGACGCTCTACAACATCCTCCCCGGCTACCTGCCGATGCCCCACGGCGGCCAGGACGAGACCCTCGAGGACTACCTCGAGACGATCACGCCTCCGGGCGGCTACTGGGGCCACACGCGCGAGTACCTCGTGAGCCTGCTGAAGGCGTGGTGGGGTGAGGCGGCGACCGAGGAGAACGAGTGGTGCTACGGCCACCTGCCGCGCATCACCGGCGACCACTCGATCTACCCGATGGTGACCGGCATGCGCGACGGCACCGTCGAGGGCTTCTTCGTCATGGGCGAGAACCCCGCGGTCGGCTCCGCGAACGCGAAGCTCCACCGGCTCGGGATGGCGAACCTCGACTGGCTCGTCGTCCGCGACCTCCAGCTCATCGAGTCGGCGACGTTCTGGAAGGACGGCCCGGAGATCCGGACCGGCGAGCTGCGCACGGAGGACATCGGCACCGAGGTCTTCTTCCTCCCCGGCGCCAACCACGTCGAGAAGGACGGCTCCTTCACGAACACCCAGCGGCTCCTGCAGTGGCACCACAAGGCGGTCGAGCCGCCGGAGGACTGCCGGTCGGAGCTGCACTTCATGTACCACCTCATCCGCCGGATCCGGGAGAAGCTCGCCGGCTCGACCGATCCCCGGGACCGCGCGATCCTCGACCTCACCTGGGACTACCCGACCCAGGGACCGCACGACGAGCCCGACGCCGCGGCGATCCTCAAGGAGATCTCCGGCTACACGGTGGACGACGGCGCCGCGGTCTCCGGCTACACCGACCTCGCGGGCGACGGCTCGACGGCGTGCGGCTGCTGGATCTACTCCGGCTGCTACGGCGGCGAGGAGAACCAGACGGCCCGCCGCCGGCCGGGCCAGGAGCAGGACCGGTTCGCGCTCGACTGGGGCTGGGCGTGGCCGATGAACCGCCGCATCCTCTACAACCGCGCGTCCGCCGACCCCGACGGCGAGCCGTGGAGCGAGCGCAAGAAGCTGGTGTGGTGGGACGCCGAGAACGAGACCTGGACCGGCGACGACGTCCCCGACTTCAAGACGTCGAAGAGCCCCGGCTACGTCCCCGAGGAGGGCGCGAAGGCGGAGTGGGCGCTGCGCGGAGACGAGCCGTTCATCATGCAGGCAGACGGCAAGGGCTGGCTCTACGCGCCGAGCGGCCTCGTCGACGGGCCGCTGCCGGTCCACTACGAGCCGCACGAGTCGCCGGTCCGCAACCCGCTGCATCCGGGCGTCCAGGCGAGCCCGACGCGGCAGACCTTCGACCGGCCCGACAACCCCTACAACCCGACGGCGGGCGAGCCCGGCAGCGACGTCTTCCCGTTCGCGCTCATGACCTACCGGATCGCCGAGCACCACACGGCGGGCGGGATGTCGCGCTTCCTCCCCTACCTCTCCGAGCTCGCCCCGTCGCTGTTCGCCGAGGTCTCCCCCGAGCTCGCGGCCCGCCGCGGCCTCGAGCACGGCGGATGGGCGACGGTCGTCACCACGCGCACCGCGATCGAGGCGCGGGTCCTCGTCACCGAGCGGATGCGCCCGCAGCGCGTCGCGGGCGAGGAGGTGCACACCGTCGGGCTGCCCTACCACTGGGGCGGCGAGGGGCTCGCGACGGGCGACGCGGTCAACGACCTCCTCCCGCTCGTCCTCGACGCGAACATCCACATCTCCGAGTTCAAGGCGGCGACGTGCGACATCCGGCCCGGCCGGCGGCCCGAGGGTCGCGACCTGCTCGCGCTCGTCGACGAGTACCGCCGGCGGGCGGGCATCGACGACGGAGGGGCCCCATGAGCTCGTACCGGCTCGAGACGAGGACCTGGCCGGGCGGGTACGACGGCGAGGCCGAGACCCGCGTCGGCTTCTTCACCGACACCTCGATCTGCATCGGCTGCAAGGCGTGCGAGGTCGCATGCAAGGAGTGGAACGACGTCCCGGAGGACGGCCTCGACTTCCTCGGCCTCTCGATGGACAACACCGGCGGGCTCGGCGCCGACACGTGGCGGCACGTCGCGTTCGTCGAGCAGCAGGTGGAGGTGGCCGTGCCGGACGGCGACGACGAGGGGACGCCGCCCGCCCTGCGCTGGCTCATGTCCTCCGACGTCTGCAAGCACTGCACGCACGCCGCCTGCCTCGACGTGTGCCCGACCGGCTCGCTCTTCCGCACGGAGTTCGGCACCGTCGTCGTGCAGGAGGACATCTGCAACGGCTGCGGCTACTGCGTGCCGGCGTGCCCGTTCGGCGTGCTCGACAAGCGCGAGCGCGACGGGCGCGTGTGGAAGTGCACCCTCTGCTACGACCGCCTCGGGGACGGCCAGGAGCCCGCCTGCGCGAAGGCGTGCCCGACGAACTCGATCCAGTTCGGTCCGCTCGACGAGCTGCGGGAGCGGGCCGCCGACCGCGTCGAGGTGCTGCACGCCCGCGGCGAGACCGGCGCCCGTCTCTACCTCGAGAGCGGCGACGACGGGATCGGCGGCGCCGGCGCGTTCTTCCTCCTCCTCGACGAGCCCGAGGTCTACGGCCTACCGCCGGACCCGGTCGCCACGACCCGTGACCTCGGCGAGGCGTGGTCGGCGGCCGCGGGCGCCGCGCTCGCGCTCGCCGCGGGCGTCGTCGGCGCCCTGGCCTGGGGGCGGCGATGAGCGCGACCGGACCGCAGGGCGCGGCCTCGCCGCGCCGCGACGCGACCGACGTCACGAAGGGCCGGCGCAACCGCGACGGCGACCCCGTCGTGCCGCCCGCCTCGCCCGACAGCTACTACGGCAGGCCGGTCATCGCAGCGCCGGTGTGGACGTGGGAGATCCCGACGTACTTCTTCGTCGGCGGCCTCGCCGGCGCGTGCGCGCCGATCGCCGCGGGCGCCCGGCTCGCGGGCGACGAGACGCTCGCGAGGCGCGCCGCCGTCCTCTCGCTCGCAGGCGCGGCCGTGTCGCCCGCGCTCCTCATCAGCGACCTCGGGCGCCCCGCGCGCTTCCTCAACATGCTGCGGGTCTTCAAGCCGACGTCGCCGATGAGCATGGGCACGTGGATCCTCACGGCCTTCGGCCCGGCGACCGCCGCGGCGGCCGGGTGGCAAACGCTCGGCATCCCGGGCCGGCGTCTCGGCGCTCCGGCCCAAGCCGCCTCGGCGGTCCTGGGTCCGCTGCTCTCGACGTACACCGCGGTCCTCATCGCGAACACCGCGGTGCCCGCGTGGCACGACGCCCGGCGGATCCTCCCCTTCCAGTTCGCCGCCTCCTCGGCGGCCTCGGCGGGCGGAGCGCTCATGGCGCTCGGCGGCGTCGCCGGCCACGGCCCCTCACGCGCACCGCTCGCTCTCGCGGTCGGCGGCTCGGTCGGCGAGATCGCCCTCGCGCAGATCGCCGAGAGGCGTCTCGACCCGCGCGTGCGCGCCTCCTACGAGGAGACGACGGTGAGGCGCCTCCACCGCGGCGCGCAAGCCCTCACCGCCGCGGGAGCCGCCGCGCTCGGCGTCGCGGGTCGCCGCTCGCGCGCCGCCGCGATCGCGGGCGGCCTCGCGATCTGCGCGGGCGCGGCGCTCACCCGCTGGTCGATCGTCGAGGCGGGGACGGTCTCCGCGGAGGACCCCGAGCAGACCGTCGGCCCCCAGCGCGAGCGCCGCGGCTAGGTGTAGTTCCTGAGCACGTTGTTCATCCGGTCCTCCTTGGAGGCTGGTGG
>NZ_JBLKKY010000124.1:0-4568 GCF_059438195.1 Paraconexibacter sp. | reverse complement strand
CTCGAGCGGGTGCGCTCGGCCGGGAGGTCCCTCGTGTCGCTGCTCGAGGACGTCCTCGAGCTGTCCCGGCTCGAGGCGCAGGAGTCGGACCTGCGGGTCGTGGACGTCTCCCTGGACGAGGTGCTCGCCGACGCCGAGGAGCTGTTGGCGCACCGCATGGAGGAGGCCGGGCTCGGGTATCACCGTGACGGCTGCGGGTTCAGGGTGCGCGCCGACCCGGAGCGCCTCCGCCGGGTCTTCCTGAACCTCCTGACGAACGCGATCAAGTACGCGGCGCCCGGAGCCGTCGATGCGGCGACGGGCGACCAGCCGGGAGCAGTCGCGTCCTCCCCGGGACGGCCCGGCGAGGAGCCGCTCGGCACGGTCGTCGCCGCCGCGCCGGTCGCCGCGTCCGACGGCGGAGGGGCGACGACAGCGGGTCCGTCCGCGGCGCCCGCGCACGGCGGCGGGCCGGGCGCGGTCGCGCCCACGGCGCTCCCGTGACGGGCTCTCGCGCCGGTCGTCCGGTCCCCGACCGATCTGCCGTCCGACGCGCGACCTACCTTTCACGACGTCCCCGCCACCGAGCGTCAGCGGAGCTGTGATGCCCCTCTGCTTCATCGAACCCCAGGACGCGATCCGCGTCATCGCAGAGACCGTCGGCCGCGAGGCTCGCCGTCAGCTGCTCGGCGAGCTCGTCCGCGCCTGGGTCGACGAGATCCCCGAGCAGGATCTCGAGACCCACTACGCGAAGGCGGTCGCCGACCTCGACGAGCACGACCTCTCGATGCTCGCCGCCTGGCACGCCTCGCTCGAGGTCGGCCAGCCGATCGCGAACCGCGACTTCCTCGTCACGGTCTTCCCGACGCTCGGCGAGAACCGCCGCGAGGCCCTGAAGATCGCGGCGGGCTTCCGCGGCGACGAGGCCTTCGACGCGGGGGTGACGGAGGAGCAGGCGCTCGAGACCGTCCTCCCGCGGCTCTCCCACGACCGCGCGATGGAGCTCGCGAGCGACTGCCTCGAGCTCTATCTCTGGGACCGCCTCGGCAGCGACAACTGACGGCCCGGCTCGGACTCGCTCGCAGCGAGCGGGTCCTGTGCGCGAAGAGGGGCCCCTACCGGCGAAGGACGCGGTCGAGCTCGGCGATCGCCGCGGCGTCGTCGCCCTGGTACCAGACGGCGTGCATGCCGAGGTTCCGCGCCGCCTCGCAGTTGTGCGCGAAGTCGTCGAGGAAGGCGCAGGCCGCCGGCTCGAGGCCGAGGCGCTCGCACGTGAGGCGGTAGATCCCCTCGTCGGGCTTGCGCATGCCGACGAAGGCGCTGTCGACGACGACCTCGAAGAGCTCGTCGACGGGGAGCATCGACCGCCAGTACGGCTCCCATTCCCGCACGTTGTTCGTGAGGAGGCCGAGGCGCACGCCGTCGTCACGCAGCTCCGCGAGGTAGTCGATGAGCTCGTGATTGGGGTCGAGGCTGCGGAAGTACGTCTCGGTGAAGTCGCTCATGTCGACGGGGCGGCCGATCGCGGTCGCGATCTCCTCGCCGAGCTCCGTGAAGAACTCGTCGGCGCTCACCCGGCCGCACTCGAGCGCGAAGAGCGGGTTCTCGCCCTTGCGCTCCGTGAGCCGCCCCATGGCCTCGCCCATCTCCGCCATCGGGATGTCCTTCTCGTCGTGCCAGACGCCGAAGGCGTCCGCGAGCGCGGTCGTGAGGACGCCGCCGAAGTCGCTGACGACCGCTCGGATCACGAGATCCGGCGCAGCACGTCGTAGCGCCCGACGCCGGTGTGGCCGTCGAGCGTCCAGCGGAAGAACGAGCAGTCCAGGCGGAGCCGCCCGAGGTCGAGGGACGTCCCGCAGATGACCTCGCCGCTGCCGCGCATGGGGTAGCCGTCCTCGTCGAGCCACAGCTCGAGGCCGGCGCGGCGCTGACGGTCCTCGGCGTCCGTCGTCGTCGAGAGGCGCGGATCCTCGACCTGGAGCGTGAGCAGGCCGCTCCCGTCGTGCCCGGGCGCGACGAGCGTCGCGGCGACGACCTCGTCGGCGTGCGTCGCGTCGCGGCTCGCGGGCCGGACCGCGGCGAGCGTGAGCGCCCGGTCCTCGGCGACCCACGCCCCGATCGTGCGAGCGAGGGCGATCCGGTCCCAGTCCGGCTCCCCCCAGGAGTGACCGCGCTGGCCGAGGCAGTCGATCCGCCTCTCTCCGCCGCGGACGCGGGCGGTGCCGCGCACCCGGCAGAGCTGCTCGTACCCGCGCATCCCGCCGGCCTGCGCGACCGGACCCTCCGGGTCGAGCTCGACCGGGCCGCTGAGCGCCTCGAGGGCGAGGTCGACGGCCGCCGTCCCGTCCTCGGAGACGAAGGAGGCCGTCCAGCGCCGCAGCGGCTCGTCGACCGTCGTCCTCACCCCGGCGGCGTCGATCCCGTCCCAGCCGTCCCCGGGCGCGGCGAGGCCGCCCGCGGCCCGGACCGCGATCGGCTCCCGGCCCGAGAAGAGGATGCCGAGCCCGCTGCCCTGCGCAGCGCCGTCGGGGCCGGGGGAGACGCCGACGCGGACGACGCCGTAGACGTCGGCGGCGGGGTCGCCGAACGCGACCGTCACGGCGTCGCTGAAGGCGGAGCCGGTCGGCTCCTGCGGCGCCTCGTCCTGCTCGGTGACCGTCATGGCAGCTCCCTTCGGTTCGGATCGACCTCCGTCGCCGTCCCCTCGACGTCGGCGTCCCGGTGGTCCCTGGCGGAGTCGCGCCGCCGGCGCCGGTACGCCTCGGCGCCGGCCGCCCCCGCGGGCCCGCCGACGACGAGCGCCGCGCGGGTGAGGATCGTCCGTGCGAGGAAGCCGCGGACGAGCGCCCGCGTCGGCGGGACGAGGAGGACGAGCCCGCCGACATCGGTGACGAAGCCCGGCGTGAGGAGCAGCGACCCGCCGAGGATGATGAGCGCGCCGTCGGCGACCTCGCGCGTCGGCGGCCGACCGGTGCGGATCGCGTCCTGGAAGCGCCTCCAGGCGGCGCGCCCCTGCGAGCGGAGCATGAGCGTCCCGAGCACCGACGAGAGGAGCAGGAGCGCGATCGTGTTGAGCGCCCCGATCTCCTGCCCCACCTGGATGAGGACGTAGAGCTCGACGAGCGGGACGACGATGAAGAGGACGAGGAGGAACGGCACGGTGCACCGACAGGCTACGAGGAAGACCGCGGCGAGGTGGCTACACTCGGGGCATGGTCACCGTTGACGACGTCGAGGCCGCCCTCACCAACGTCATCGACCCGGAGCTCGGGCTCGATTTCGTCGAGCTCGGTCTCATCTATGGGGTCGCTGTCGACGGCGGGAACGTCCACGTGACGTTCACGCTCACCTCACCCGGGTGTCCGATCGGGCCCCAGGTGATGGAGCAGATCGACGAGTTCGTCAGCGAGCTCGATGGCGTCGAGTCCGTCGAGTCGGAGATGACGTTCGTCCCGCCGTGGACCCCGGACCGGATGTCCGAGGACGCGAAGTTCGCCCTCGGGTTCTGAGCGACGGCGCGCCCGGGCGCGCGGCGGGCGCAACTCCTGCCCCTGGGGCGCGTTGAGGTGCCGATGACCTCGACCGCGGCCCGGAGCCCTCGCCGCCGCCTCGCGCGGGCCGCGCTCGCTGCGCTCGCCGCCCTCGCGGCGGCTCCGTCCGCCGCCGCGGCCGAGACGGAGCTCACCGGGCGCGTCCTCGTCACGCTCGACGACGCCCCGGCGGCGGCGACGAGCGCCGAGGCCTCGCCCCGGGCGAGGGCCTCGCGCGCCCGCGCGCACGACGCTGCCGTCGAGCGCCTCGTCGACCGCACGGCCGGCCGCCGGGCGGGACGCTCCCTCGACGCGCTCGGCACCGAGCTCCTCGCGCCCCCCGCCGGCGTCACGCCGGCGGCGTTCGCGCGCACCCTCCGCCGCGCCCCGGGGGTCGCCCGCGTCGAGCTGGAGCGCCGGCACGCCCTGCGCTTCGTGCCCAACGACCCGTCGCTCCAGCTCCCGGAGCCGACCGCTCCCACGTCCCCGCTGCAGTGGTGGGCCGAGCGCACCGGCCTCTTCGCCGCCTGGGACCTCAGCCGGGGGGACGGCGCGACGGTGGCGGTCATCGACACCGGCATCGACGCCGCGCATCCCGAGTTCGCCGGCCGCATCGAGGCCACGGTCGACCGCGACGCGACCTCGGGCCGCTCCGACACCGACGAGATCGGCCATGGGACGCACGTCGCCTCGATGGCGTGCGCGAGCGGGGACAACGGCGTCGGGCTCGTCGGCGCCGGCCTCGCCTGCCGGCTCCTCGTCATCAAGACGGACCTGTCGGACTCGAGCATCGCCGCGAGCATCACCGACGCCGCCGACCGCGGCGCCGACGTCATCAACATGAGCTTCGGGACCGACGGGAGCCGACCTCCGACGAGCGCGATCGTCGAGGCGATCGAGTACGCGCTCGAGAAGGACGTCGTCCTCGTCGCCGCCGCGGCGGACGCGCCCGTCACCGAGCAGGGCGATCCGAGCAACATCCTGCAGCCGACCGGCACGGGCTCCGACCTCACGCTCGGGAAGGGCCTGTCCGTCACGGCGGCCGACGCCGCCGACCGG
>NZ_JBLKKY010000123.1:0-4775 GCF_059438195.1 Paraconexibacter sp. | reverse complement strand
CCGCCGCCCCCGGACGTCCCCGCCGGCGGTCGCCATCCCCGCTGACGTTCCTCACGCCTGGCGTGAGGAACGTCAGGCGGGGCGGGCTTTTCAGCCTCCCAGCACGAGCTCCGCGGCCGCGCGGCAGGTCCCCGCGTCGCCGCTGATGAGGAGGACGGTCGCCGCCGACTCCCGCCACGCCTCGAGGTCGTGGGCGATCTTCTCCTTCGACCCGACGAGCGCGAGCTGCTCGATGAGCGCGGTGGGGATCTTCGCCGCGGCCTCGGCCTTCTTGCCGTCCAGATAGAGGTCCTGGACCTCGCGGATCTCCTTCTCGTAGCCCATCCGGATCGGGACGTTGGCGTGGAAGTTCTTGTCCTTCGCCCCCATGCCGCCGAAGTAGAGCGCGTAGAAGGGGCGGAGCATGTCCGCGCACTGCTCGAGGTCGTCGTGGACGATGAACGGCACGGTCACCGCGACCTCGAAGTCCTCGGCGCTCCGGCGGGCCCCAGGCCGCGCGAAGCCCTCCTCGAGGTTCGGTCGGTAGAGGTCGTCGGCGTGCGGGCTGTAGAAGAGCGCGAGCCAGCCGTCGGCGATCTCGGCGGTGAGCGCGACGTTCTTCGGCCCCTCGGCGCCGAGGAAGATCGGGATGTCCTCGCGCAGCGGCCGGATGCCCGCCTTGAGCGGCTTCGCGAAGCCGGTGCCGCCCTCCATCGGCACGCGATAGTGCTCGCCCTCGAAGGAGAGCGGGCCCTCGCGCTTCCAGATCTCGCGGAGGATCGCGACGTACTCGCGCGTGCGCGCGAGGGGCTTCGCGAACGGCTGGCCGTACCAGCCCTCGACGACCTGCGGGCCGGAGACGCCGAGGCCGAGGACGAACCGCCCGCCGGAGAGGTGGTCCATCGTCATCGCGGCCATCGCGGTCGCGGCGGGCGTCCGGGCGCTCATCTGGGTGATCGCGGTGCCGAGGCGCACGGTCTCGGTGTGCGATCCCCACCAGGCGAGCGGCGAGATCGCGTCGGACCCGTAGGCCTCCGCCGTCCAGATCGAGTCGAAGCCGAGGCGCTCGGCCTCCTGCACCGTCTCGAGCGCGTTCGGCGGCGGGCCGGTGGAGCCCCAGTAGCCGATCTGCAGGCCCAGCCCCAGGTCGCGTGCCATGGGCGGACCCTACCCCCGGTCCGCCCATGACCGCGAGATGCGACGTGACTAGCGGATGTGGACCCCCGAGATCGCCCGCGCGATCACCATGCGCTGGATCTCGCTCGTCCCCTCGAAGATCGAGTAGATCTTCGCGTCGCGGTGCCAGCGCTCGACGGGGTACTCGCGGGTGTAGCCGTTGCCGCCGAGGATGTGCATCGCGCGCTCGGTCGCCCAGTGCGCGACCTCGCCGGCCTTGAGCTTCGACATCGAGCCCTCCGCCGCCGTGAACGGGATCTGGTTGCGTCCCATCCACGAGGCCCGCCACACGAGGAGGCGCGCCGCGTCGATCTCCATCTTCATGTCGGCGAGCGCGAAGGCGATCGACTGGTTCTCGATGATCGCCTTGCCGAACTGCTCGCGCTCCTTCGCGTAGTCGAGCGCGTACTCGTAGGCGGCGCGGGCGATGCCGATCGCCTGGGCGCCGACGGTCGGACGCGACGCCTCGAAGGTCGCCATCGACGCGTTCGACTTGCTCTTCTTCCCCTCGCGGGCGCGGGCGAGCTTCTCGTCGAGCTTCTCCTTGCCGCCGAGGACGTAGTCGGCGGGGATGCGGACCTCGTCGAGGTGGAGGTCGGCGGTGTGCGAGGCGCGCAGGCCGTGCTTGGCGACCTTCGCCCCCTGCTCCATGCCCTTCACCTCGCTCATCGGGATGACGAACGCGGCCTGGCCACGGGTCTTCAGCTCGGGGTCGACGGTCGCGGTGACGACGTGGATGTCGCTGATGCCGCCGTTCGTCGCCCACGACTTCTGGCCGTTGACGACCCACTCGTTCGTCGCCTCGTCGAACTTCGCGCGGGTGCGGATGTTCGAGACGTCGGAGCCGGCGTTGGGCTCGGAGGAGCAGAAGGCGGCGACCTTCACGTCGTCGGGCGTCCCGAAGCAGCGCGGGATGAAGTGGCCGATCTGCTCGCCGGTGCCCTGACCGATGATCGCGGCGACGGCGAGACCCGTCCCCATGATCGCCATGCCGATCCCGGCGTCGCCCCAGAAGAGCTCCTCGTTGACGATCGGCATCGTGAGGCCGGTCTCGTCGGCGAAGAACTGGGCGAGGCCCTCGAAGCCGTAGAGGCCGATCTTCGCGGCCTCCTCGATGACGGGCCAGGGCGTCTCCTCGCGCTCGTCCCACTCGTGGGCGGCGGGGCGCACGACGTTCTCGGCGAACCCGTGGACCCAGTCGCGGATGTCCTTCTGATCCTGCGTGAGCTCGAGCGTGAAGCTCGGCTCGGCCGGTGCCTCGGGCGCCGCGTCGGCGGCGACGGTCTCGGGCTCGGCGGCGATGCTCGCGTCCATTGCGGTCGTGACCTCGTGGGGTGTGGGTGTCCATCGACCCCCCGATCGGGGGGATCACTTCCCACAGGGTACGGGTTCAGCGAACGGTGGTGTTCACGCGAGCCTCCCGGGGCGGGCGTGCGCGCGCGGAGGTGTGACGGATGGACCTCGGATTCCGAGGTTCATCCGTCACACCTCGCGGCCGGGCGGGCCTCTCAGCCGTCGTCCTGGCGGAACGCCCAGCGGACCTCGTCGATGTGGAGGCCCGAGGCGAGGCAGGCGAGGAGCTTCATGCGCGCCGCCTGCGGCGAGAGGAAGCCGGCGGGGATGATCCCCGAGTCGCGGAGGTCCATCTCCGACCCCGCGTAGCCGTACGTCGAGTTGAGGACGACGCCCCGCTCGGGCCGGCAGTAGGCGATGACCGGCATGCGGGTCGAGACCTCCGCCCAGAGGTCGAGCAGCTCGGGCGCGAGGTGCCCGGCGCCGAGCGTCCCGATGACGACCCCGTCGGGCTCCGTGCCGAGCGCGGCGCGGGCGAGCGTCCCGTCGTCGCCGGACACGCTCGGGACGATGAGGACGCGCTTCTCGAGGTCCGGCGGGTCGAGCGGCGGGTTGCGCGGCAGCCGCGACCAGATCGTCGGATGCCCCTCGGTGACGCGGCCGAGCGGACCGGTCTGCGGCGAGGAGAACGCCACGAGCGAGGTCGTGTCCGTCTTGCGGGCGCAGCGCGCGTGGTGGATCTCGCCGCCGAAGACGACGAGGACGCCCATGCCCGACGCCTCGGGGCTCGCCGCGACGCTCACCGCGTCGACGAGGTTCGCGGGCCCGTCGGCGCCGGGGGCGGTCGACGGGCGGATCGCGCCGGTGAAGACGATCGGGGCCTCGGCGTCGTGGATGACGTCGCAGAGCATCGCCGTCTCCTCGAGGACGTCGGTGCCGTGGGTGACGACGACGCCGATCCCGCGGCGCGCCGCGTCGCGCGCCTGCCGGCAGATCTCGAGCTGGTCGTCGAGCGTGAGGTGCGCGGAGGGCTTGTTCGCGACGGTCTCGGCCGTGATGTCGTCGCGGCCGGCGAGCCCCGGGACCGCGGCGACGAGCTGGTCGGCGTCGAGCTTCGGCGTCGCGCCGCCGCCTCCCGCCATGCCGATCGTCCCGCCGGCGGAGAGGATCCGCACGCGGCGAGGCTGGTCAGGTGCGCTGAACGCGGTCGTCGCCATGAGCCCTGAGACGGTACTCGACCCGCGGCCCGGACCTGGGGGTGATGCCGGCGATAATGTGCGGCAATGGGACGGGGTGGCCGGCGTCTGCACGTGCTGATCGGGGCCGCGCTCGCCACGCTCCTCGTCGCCACCGCCCCGGCCGACGGCGCCCCGCCGAGGCCGACGCTCTACGTCGACTGGCCGGCGCTCCTGCCGCCGCTCCCCGCGCCGCACACGCCGAACGTCGAGCCGGACTGCGCCCAGGGCGAGGACGCGTGCATCGA
The DNA here is from genome assembly GCF_059438195.1 of Paraconexibacter sp. Lineage (NCBI taxonomy): Bacteria > Bacillati > Actinomycetota > Thermoleophilia > Solirubrobacterales > Paraconexibacteraceae > Paraconexibacter > Paraconexibacter sp. Next base: position 844 of record NZ_JBLKKY010000123.1, on the reverse strand, counting down.
CCGCACCATCGCGGAGATGGAACGCCGCTTCCACTCCGTCGTCCCGCGCTGCGACCACCGCGCCGTCTTCGCCCTCGCCTACCTGCGCGTCACCGAGGACGTCCGCGACGCCGTCCGCGCGGGCGTCTTCTCCGACCGCGTCTGGCTGCAGCAGGAGGACGCGGTCTTCGCGCGGATGTACTTCGAGGCCTACGACCGGTGGGCCGCGGGCGAGATCGGCGGCGTCCCGAGGGCGTGGCGCATCGCGTTCGACGCCGCGCGCGCCCGCGAGATGAGCGCGCTCGGGGACTTCCTCCTCGCGATGAACGCCCACATCAACCGCGACTTCCCCTTCCTCCTCGCGGGCATCGGCATCACCGCCCCGGACGGCACGTCCCGCAAGCCCGACCACGACGCCTACGACGTCCGCCTCGCCGCGCTCTACCGCCCGGTGCTGCAGGAGATCGCGCAGCGCTTCGACCCCACCGCCGACGACGTCGAGATCGGCCCGGTCGACGACGTCCTCGCCGCGACGATCCTCCAGTCGTGGCGCGAGGGCGTGTGGCGCAACGCCGAGCGCCTCGTCCTCGCGCGCGGAGAGTCCGCGCGCCGGCAGGTCGCCCGCGAGATCGAGCTGGAGGCGGCCGCGATCGGCGCGGGCATCCGCGCGACGCTCCGCGCCGACCCCGCCGCCCGCGACGCGTGGTGCGCCGAGAACGGCGGCCAGGACCCCTCCGCGCCGGTCGCGGCGGACCCGAGCCGGACGCGGCCGGCGTCGAGCACGGCGGTCGCCCGGATCGCGTCGGTCCGCGTCGTCGATGCGCGGGCGGTGCGCGTCCGGCTCAGCTGCCCGGACGGCCCGGCG
>NZ_JBLKKY010000122.1:0-4814 GCF_059438195.1 Paraconexibacter sp. | reverse complement strand
CCGCCGGCGACGAGGACGTCCGCGCCCTCGATGTCGACGTCGGCGCCGCGCTGCTCGCCGCGGGTGACCATCTTCGCCCTGCCGGCGTGCTCGGAGTACGAGACGTCGACCTTCTCGACGGCGGCGGCGCCGCCGCCGGCCTCGTTGATCTCGAACGCGTTGAGGCGGCCGATGATGATGCCGACGCTCGACTTGTAGGCGATCTCGGAGATCGCCGAGTCACCGAGGATCGGGCGCTCGGCGATGAGCTTGCCGCCCTCGGCCCGGACGTTCGTCACCTCCATCGCGACGCCGGCGTCGACGCGCGCGGCGAGGCCGGCGCCGATCTCGAAGCCGAGGAGGCCGCCGCCGAAGAGGGCGTAGCCGTAGTCGCCGTCCTCGATGACCTTCGCCATCGCGTCGACGACCGGCTGCGCGAGGCCCTCGGGGCCCTCGGCGACGATCGCCTTCGCCGCGCCGTACTGGCCGAGGCTGCCCGCGAGGTCGTCGCTGACGCCCTCGCCGACGAGGATCGCGTGGCACTCGCCGCCGATCTCGGACGCGAGCTTCGCGCCCTCGGAGACCGCGCCGAGGCTGTTCTTGTTGATCTCGCCCTCGTAGTGGAGGGCGTACACCAGGATGTTCGCCATGATCGTGTGGCCTCCGTTCAGATGAGCTTGCGCTCGTCGAGCCAGGCGACGATCTTCTCGACCGTCTCGGCGGTGTCCTCGTCCTCGATGATGAGCCCCGGCTCCTTCTGCGGCGGGGCCTTCGCGGCCTGCCACTGAGCGTTCGAGTTCTCGCCGCCGACCTTCGAGGCGTCGATCTCGACGTCGCCGGTCGCGACCGCGTCGAGGGGCTTCTTCTTCGCGCCCATGATCGCCTTCAGCGACGGGTAGCGCGGCTCGTTGATCGCGTCGCCGACGGAGATGACGGCCGGCAGCGACACCTCGACGGTGTCGTAGCCGTACTCGGCCTGGCGCTCGCAGCGGGCGCCCTCGCCGGTCACCTTCATGTCGATGACCTGCGTCAGCGACGGCATGCCGAGGTGCTCGGCGACGACCGCGCCGATCGTGTAGCACTCGCCGTCGTCGGACTGCTGGCCGAGGAGGACCAGGTCGGGATTCTCGCGCTTCAGCGTCTGCGCGAGCGCGTAACCCGTCGCGGCGACGTCGGAGCCCGCGAGAGCCTCGTCGACGAGGTGGACCGAGCGGTCCGCGCCGAGCGAGACGGCCTTGTGGAGCGCGCGCACGGCGGACTCCGGGCCCATCGTCACGGCGACGACCTCCTCGACCGGGACCTCGCCGCCCTCCTTGATCTGCATCGCAGCCTCGATGGCGTGCGTGTCGTACGGGTTGAGGTTCTTCTCACCGCTGCGGTCCATGCGGCCCGTGTTCGGGTCGATCCGCTTCTGGACGGCGGCGTCCGGCACCTCTTTGACCAGGACGCAAATCTTCACTTCGGCCTCCTCATGGGCAAACGGACGTTCGTAGTGTACTTGCGCAGTTGACTGACGAGTCAATCGGGGCGCGGGCGCGTTCTTGGCCCACCCCTCGCGGCAGGCGGAAGCGACCGCCGAAGCGGTCCCGCGCCCGCCAGGGTGCTACGACTGCTCGCGGTCCTTGACGGCAGTCTGGATGAAGTCGATGATCTCCGTCGTCGGCGCGCCCGGGGTGAACACCTCGGCGACGCCGAGCGACTTCAGCTCGGGGATGTCGTCCGACGGGATCGTGCCGCCGACGGTGACGACGACGTCGTCGATCCCCTGCTCCTTGAGCAGCTCGACGATGCGGGGCACGAGCGTCATGTGCGCCCCGGAGAGGATCGAGAGCCCGACGGCGTCGGCGTCCTCCTGGATCACCGTCTCGACGATCTGCTCCGGCGTCTGGTGGAGGCCGGTGTAGATGACCTCCATCCCGGCGTCGCGCAGAGCGCGCGCGATGATCTTCGCGCCGCGGTCGTGGCCGTCGAGGCCGGGCTTCGCGACGACGACGCGGATCTTCCTGATGACGGTGCTGGCGGACATGGTGGCTCCTGCGACGGACGGACGGCGGGAAGTCTAGTCCCCGGGGCGTCGCGGTGAGGCGCGCCCCGCGGCGGGACCCTCCAGGGGGACCGCCCGGTCCCCCCGGCGGAGGAGCCCGGCCGGGAGCCGCGTCGCGAGACCGGGTGCCGGCGGCCGCCCGGACGACCGGTGCGCGCACCGCTCGCGCGCGCGACTCGGCGCGCGCGGCGGCGCGGCTGCGCGGCCGGGAGACGGCGATCGCGGAGCGCCGCCGGGCGCGACGGGACGCGCCCGGCGGAGGGCATCAGAAGACCGGCGCCTCGGTGTAGCTGCCGAAGACCTCCTGGAGGGCGTGGATGATCTCGCCCTCCGAGGCCGAGACACGCGCGCAGTCGAGCAGCGCGGGCATGAGGTTCGCGTCGGTCGCCGCGGCCTCCTTGAGCTTCGTGAGCTCGACCTCGACGGCCGCGCTGTCGCGACGCGCCTTCACGGCCTGGACGCGGCCGATCTGCTTGCGCTCGAGGTCGGGGTCGACGCGGAGGATGAGCGTGTCGTCGTCGCCGCCCTCGGTGTGGGAGTTGACGCCGACGACCTTGCGGCGGCCGTCCTCGATCTCGCACTGCAGCTCGAAGCTCGCGTCGGCGATCTCGCGCTGGGGGTAGTTCTGCTTCACGGCCTCGACCATGCCGCCGAGCTCGTCGATCTTCGCGAAGTAGCCGTAGCAGAGCTCCTCCATGCGATCGGTGAGCGCCTCGACGAAGTAGCTGCCGCCGAGCGGGTCGATCGTGTTCGTGACGCCGGTCTCGTGGGCGATGATCTGCTGCGTGCGCAGCGCGATCCGCACGGCGTCCTCGGTCGGCAGCGCGAGCGCCTCGTCGTAGGAGTTCGTGTGGAGGGACTGCGTGCCGCCGAGAACCCCGGCGAGCGCCTCGATCGCGGTCCGGGTGATGTTGTTGAGCGGCTGCTGCGCGGTGAGCGACACGCCGGCGGTCTGCGTGTGGAAGCGCATGAGCCACGACTTCGGGTTCTTCGCGCCGAACGTCTCGCGCAGCTCGCGCGCCCAGATGCGGCGCGCGGCGCGGTACTTCGCGATCTCCTCGAAGAAGTCGATCTGCGCGTTGAAGAAGAAGGAGAGACGCGGCGCGAACTTGTCGACGTCGAGACCGCGCTCGACGGCCTGCTCGACGTAGGTGAGGCCGTCCTTGAGCGTGAACGCGAGTTCCTGCGCGGCGGTCGCCCCCGCCTCGCGGATGTGGTAGCCGGAGATCGACACCGGATGCCAGCGCGGCATCTCGTGCGTGCACCACTCGATCATGTCGCCGAGGAGGCGCATCGCCGGGTCGATCGGGAAGCACCACTCCTTCTGGGCGATGTACTCCTTGAGGATGTCCGCCTGGATCGTCCCGGCGAGGTCCTTCGGCTGGACGCCCTGGCGCTCGGCCGCGACGACGTAGTAGACCATCATGATCGCCGCCGGGGCGTTGATCGTCATGGAGACGGAGACCTCGCCGAGGTCGATGCCGCCGAAGAGGGTCTCCATGTCGTCGACGGTGTCGATCGCGACGCCCTCGCGCCCGACCTCGCCGAGCGAGCGCGGCGAGTCGGAGTCGTGCCCCATGAGGGACGGCATGTCGAACGCGGTCGACAGGCCCGTCTGTCCGTGCCCGAGGAGGTAGTGGAACCGCTCGTTCGTCTCCTCGGCCGTGCCGAAGCCGGCGAACTGCCGCATCGTCCAGAGGCGCCCGCGGTACATCGAGGGGTAGACGCCACGCGTGTACGGATACTGGCCGGGCAGTCCGATCTGCTCGCGCGCCGGGAGGTCGTCCTCGGTGTAGAGCGGCTTGATCGGCTCCGCGGAGAGCGTCGTGAAGGGGACGTCGCGCTCGGCCGAGAGGCCGTAGGCCTCGCGCCACTCCTCGTAGGTCGTGGGGGTCGTCACTGGGGTCGTCGCCATGCTCGAACAGCGCTCCGGGGAAAAATAGGTGGAAGTCCGCGTATCTCGGTGTACCCGGAAGTATAGGTATGCACCCACGCATTTCAACGCCCCCTCCCCCGGGGGCGCTCCGGCGCTCAGCGGACCGGCGTCTGGGGCACGTCGCCGGCGTCGGCGCGCAGGACCGTGAGCACCCGGAGGAGGGTCTCCTGGTCGTCCGGACCGAGGGCGTCGATCGTGAAGCCCTCCCCGTTGAGGATCTCGGTGCCGCGCTGTGCGACCCCGCGCCCCGCCTCGGTGATGCGGACGAGCGTCGTGCGCCCGTCCTCCGGGTGGCGGACGCGCTCCACGAGGCCCGCGGCCACGAGCTTGTCGACGGCGTTCGTCACCGACGTGCGGTGGACCTGGAGCCGCTCGCCGATCTTGCCGACCGGCAGCTCACCGCGGCGGGTGAAGAGGAGGAGCATGAGGAGCTCGTAGCGCGCGAAGGTGACCCCGAGCGGCCGGAGGAGCTCGTCGAAGCGCCCGACGAGGATCTGCTGCGCGCGGACGATCGAGGTCACCGCGGCCATCGCGCGCGCAGGCTCGGGTCCCCAGCGCTCGTCCCAGTGGCGGCGCGCCTCGGCGATCGGGTCGACCCGCAGCGTCACCACAAGGAGGATAAGCGGGGGCCCGGCGGCGCGCCGGAGCGCGGCTCAGCGGCGACGGGTCTGCGCGGCGACGCCGGCGCTGCCCACGAGCGCGGCGGCCCCGAGCGCGCCGACGGCACGGATCCGCCGCCCGAGCGTCTCGAAGCGGAGGACCTCCCACCCCTCCTCGCGGGCGATGCGGGCGAGGACGGGGTCGGGGTTGACGGCGACCGGGTGGCCGACGGCGCGCAGCATCGGCAGGTCCGAC
>NZ_JBLKKY010000121.1:0-5229 GCF_059438195.1 Paraconexibacter sp. | reverse complement strand
GGTCGCGGTCGCCGACGCGCCCGGCGGCGTGAGCGCCGCCTCGACGCGCTTCACGAGACCGACGGACGTCCCCGCCGACGGATCGTTCTCGAGGACCCGCTGGGCCGCCAGGGCGAAGCCCTCGAAGTCGGCGAGCGCGAGGGCGACCTGCGAGAGCCGCAGCCAGGCCTCCGCGCTGTAGGGCTGACGGTCGACCGCCTCGAGGAGGTGCTCGCGGGCCTCGAGAAGCCGCCCGCGCCCCTGCGCGATCGAGGCGGCGACGAAGAGCGGTCGCGGCGAGAGCGGGTCGAGGCGCGCGGCGAGCTCGGCCCGGCCGGCCGCGCGCGCGAGCGCCTCCTCGTCACCGTCGGCGTCCCCGGCGATGCGCTCGGCGTCCGCGGCGACGCGATCGGCGCGAGCGGGCAGGAAGGCGGACGCCGCCGCGAGGACCGCGATGACGGTCGCGACCGCGGCGAGCCCCCAACGCGTCGGCTCGGCCGCCCCGCCCCCGACCGCGGCGATCGTCCGCTCACGAGGCGGTCGTCCCTCGGCCGGCAGCGCCGTGAGCGCGCCGAGGGCGACCATCGCCGGGAGCGTCGCGCCGGGCAGCGACCAGTCCCAGTCGAAGATGCCGTGGACGACCCACGCGACCCCGGCGGCGAGCAGCGGCACGGCGAGCGACCGCTGGGCGAAGGTCATCGCGCGGAGGCGGAGGACCCCGATGCCGAGCAGCGTGGCGATCGCGCCGAGGGCGAGGAGGCCGCCGATGATCCCCGTCTCGGCGAGGAACTGGAGCGGCACCGAGTGCGGCTGGGCGACGGAGAGCTGGTCCGTCCGGTAGAGCTTGTGGACGACCGAGAACGACCCGGCGCCCCACCCGCCGAACGGCCGGTCCGCGAACGCCCCCGCCGCCTCGCCCCACCAGATCCACCGGTTCCCGGAGTTCGTCGTGAGGACGCGCGCCGGGTCGAACTGGTCGTCCTGCTGGCGGTCGGTGAACGAGGAGGTCGCGTCGTCGAGCGCCGCGCGCGGCCCGCCCGCCTCGATCGAGAAGACGCCGGCCGCGACGACGGCGGCGACCGCGGCGACCGCGCCCGCGACGAGGAAGACGCGGCGGGTCCTCTCGGCGCTCCACCGCACCCGCGGCTCGAGGCGCAGCAGCCCCCAGGCGACCCCCATGAGGGCGGCGAAGCAGGCGAGGAGGACGAGGCCGAGCGTGCGCCCGGCGTCGATGCGCTCGGAGAGCTCGACGCCGTTGGCGACGAGCCGGGGCTGCTCGAACGCGTAGAGGACGCCGGGGAGGGCGCAGGCGAGCACCGCGCCGAAGGCGATGAGCACGCGCAGCCGCGCGGGGCCGAACGCAGTGAGGACGACGAGCGCGGCGGCGAGCGCGAGGAAGCCTCCGCGCGAGTACGTCATGCAGAGCGCCGTGAAGAGGACGAAGGCCGAGGCCACGCTGGCGAGGCGCACGCGGCGCGTCCGCGCCTCGTCGACGGCGATGCGCAGCGCGAAGGGCAAGCCGGTGACGAGGACGAGCGCGAGGGCGTTCCAGTAGCCCAGCGGCCCGCGCAGGCGCGCGAGGTCGCTCGTGTGGTCGAGGTCGATGAGCCCGAAAGCGGTGAAGCCGGGCACGACCTTGCCGCCGAGCGCGTAGAGGCCGACGACCGTGACGAGCACGAGGAGCGCGTGGCCCATCCGGCGCAGCCCGTCCTCGCCGGCGAGCGAGGTCGCCGCCGCGGCGATCGCGGCGACGAGCACGTAGAGGATCGCGCGGTTGAGCTCCTCCCAGGTGCCGGCGGGATCGACGCTCCAGAGGACGCTGAGACCGCTCCACGCGGCGAACGCGGCGAGGAGCCCGAGCGCGACCTTCGTCCCCGGCGCGACGCGCGGCACCGCCGACTGCGGGCTGAGCGAGCGGGCGACCAGCAGGAGCCCGAGCAGCGCGGTGAGGCCGATCGTCCAGGCGATCGCGGAGGGCCCGCTGGCGCCGTTCTCGAAGATCGCGAAGCCGACGATGACGACGAGGGCGATCTGCGCGAGGCGGCCGTCGCGCACGGCCTCACGACGGGCGGCTTCGCCCGCTGGCTGCAGCGCGCGGAGGACGCGCGTGGGCTGGGTGGCTGCGGCCTCCACGCGCAACGAAGGTACCATCGGCTCGTGCTCCTCCAGGTCACCCCCCCGGCGGCGCGTCGCGGTCTCGTCGCCGTCCTCGCGGCGACCGCGCTCCTCGCCGGCGCGGCGCCCGCGTCCGCCGACACGTTCGACGACGTCTTCAAGGACTTCGCCGCCGACGGGCAGATCGACCCGTGCGACTTCACGACGAAGGAGCTCAACGAGGTCCGCGACGACGTCCCGCCCGACATCGAGCAGTACGCCCCGGACTTCCCTGCGGCGCTCACGCTCGCGATCGAGGCCCGCGGGAAGGGCGGCTGCAAGAAGGAGAAGGAGCCCGCCACCGGCGGCTCCTCCTCGGGCGAGGCCGCTCCGGCGGCCCCGGCCGCGCCCCCCTCGGGCGGCGGGGGCGGCGCCGCCCCGACGCCGGAGGCCCCGGCCCCGGCGACCCCGGACCCCGCGGCCGCGACCCCCACCCCGCAGACGCCGCAGCCGGCCCCCGCACCCGTCCCGGCCGAGGTGGCCGCGGACGGCGCGATCACCCGCGCCGCCCAGGCCGAGCTCGCCGCCGGGCGGTCCGACGACCTCCCGGCCGCGATCGTCGGCCTCGGCGTCCTCGCCGTGCTCCTCGCGCTCGCCGGGATCGTCTGGCTCCTCGCCCGGACCCTCGCCTGGGAGCCCGCATGGGGCGCCTCGGTCCGTCACGCCTGCGAGGAGGCGGGCTGGCGCGTGTCGGGCACCTGGTCGGACTTCACGGACTGGCTGCGGCTCGGCCGGTGACACCCGCCCGGCGGCCAGGTGCGTCGGAATGAGCCCGGACGCCGAGTGCATTCCGACACACCTCGCTCCCGGGGCCGGGCGGGCCGTCCTCAGCGCCGGCAGACCGCGACGACGTCGAGCGCCGCGTCGAGCCCGTCGGCGCGCCACTCGAAGTCGTCGGGCGTGATGTCCGCCGCACCGGGCGCCGGATCCCGGCGTCGCTCGCTCGTGAGCCGGCGGTCGTAGAGGACCTGCCGCGCGCGCCGCGGGACGAGGCGCCGCAGCCGCAGCGGGTCCTTGGCGAGGAGCCGGTCGAGCTTCTCCTTCTCGCGCGCGACGAGGGCGAGGTAGCGCTCCGAGCCGAAGAGCCCCCGCATCTCGACGCCGCCCGGGAAGTGCGGCGCGCAGGCCGTCCGCAGCTCCTCGGCGTCGTACTCGACGTAGTGGTACGGGTCGATGATCTCGTCCGGCCGCGCGAACGTGAGGCGGTTCGGCGTGACGAGGATCGCGGTCCCGCCCGGTCGCAGCACGCGCGCGAACTCCGCGAGCGCGCGCCCGGCGTCGGGGACGTGCTCGATCGACTGGACGGCGACGAGGGCGTCGAAGGACGCGTCCTCGAAGGGCAGCGCCCGCATGTCGGCGACGTGGGTCTCGCGGTCCTGCCCCGCGAGCGCGCCCGCGTCGAGGTCGACGCCGACGGTCGTGCGCGGCGCGAGCTCGCGGAAGCTGTGCCCGACGCCGCAGCCGACGTCGAGGACCGGTCGATCGGCGGGCACGCCCTGCAGCAGCGCGGCGCACATCCGGTACGCGGCGACGTGCCGCTGCCAGGTCGGGTTGAACCCGCCCTCGGGGGTCGTGACCCGCTCGCCGGTGACGATCCCGCCCACGCTCAGACCTCGAGCTCGTGCGGCGGGTCGGCGGTGTCGTGGATCGGCGTCGTCTCGTGCTTCGCGACGGGCTCGTAGCGCTTCGAGCGCCAGACGCCGTTGCGGTGCAGGACGAGCCGCGCGAGCGCGCGGAGGGTCTTCGTCCCGTAGACGACCCCCGCCTTGAAGTCGACCGACGAGGCGTCCTCGTGGTAGATCGTGCGGACGGGGACCTCACGGACCCGGAACCCGAGCGAGATCGCCTGGAAGAGCATCTCGCTGTCGAAGACGAAGTCGAGCTGGTTGCGCAGGAAGGGGACCCCGAGGAGCATGTCGCGCGAGTACGCGCGGTAGCCGGTGTGGAACTCGGCGAGGTCGGTCCCGAGGACGCGGTTCTCGATGATCGTGAGGAAGCGGTTCGCCGCGTACTTCCAGCGCGGCATCCCGCCCGCGATCGCGCCCTCCGGGTCGAGCAGCCGCGACCCGAGCACGAGATCCGCCTCGCCGCGGAGGATCGGCTCGACGATGTCCGGGATGAGGTGCGGCTCGTACTGCCCGTCGGGGTGGAGCATGACGACCACGTCCGCGCCGCGGTTGAGGGCGTCGAGGTAGCACGTCTTCTGGTTGCCGCCGTAGCCGACGTTGTGCGGGTGCCAGATGACGCGGAGCCCCAGGCGCTGGGCGACCTCGATCGTCTCGTCGGACGAGTGGTCGTCGACGAGGAGGATCTCGTGGACCCAGTCCCGCGGGATCGCCCCGACGGTCTCCACGAGGGTCGTCGCCGCGTTGCGCGCCGGCATGACGACGGTGATCTTCGTGCCGGGTGGAGGTGCGTGGTCGGTCATCGGCGCGCCTCAACGTAGAGGGTCCCGGACCGCCGCGCCGCCACCTCGGCCGCGGCGCCGGCCATCGCGAGCGGAAGCGCGGCCGCTCCCGCGGCGAGCACGGCGGCCCGGCGCGCGCCCCGGAGGGGCGGTCCCTGCTGGGCCTGCGGGCGGCGGATCGCGTCGTAGAGGTCGGGCCGGCCGGGGAGCAGCCCGACGAGCCCGTGCAGCCAGCCGAAGAGGACCTGGCCGCCGCGGAGCTGGCTCGTGCGGGTGATGCGCAGGCCCGCGTCGCCGATCGCGCCGTGGAGCGCGGCGGGCGTGAGGTGGACGAGGTGGCGCGGCGGATCGAGGGCGAGCCAGCGCGCTCCGAAGAGGCGGGCCTGGAGGCTCGCCGCGTTCGGCACGGCGACGACGAGGACGCCGCCCGGAGCGAGGAGGCGCATCGCGGCGCGGAGCTGGACGGCGGGCTCGCGGAGGTGCTCGAGGACGTGCCAGAGGACGACGGCGGCGTACCGGCCCTCCTCCCCCGCGGCGACGAGGTCGGTCGCGGCCGCGTCGCGGAGGTCGCCGCGTGCGCCCCCGTCCCGCTCGAGGCCGACCGCGTCGCGGCCGGTCGCGCGGATGGCGGCGACGAGCGTCCCGTCGCCGGCGCCGATGTCGAGCACCGGCCCGGCGGGCGCGATGCG
>NZ_JBLKKY010000120.1:0-5404 GCF_059438195.1 Paraconexibacter sp. | reverse complement strand
GGAGATCAACGACCTCAACGTCTTCCCTGTCGCCGACGGCGACACGGGGGACAACATGGCGCTCACGCTCCGCGCGTGCCGCGACGAGCTCGACCGCCTCGCCGTCGAGGAGCGCGACCACCCCGTCGACGAGATCGGCCGCGACGAGATCGTCGAGCGGGTCGCCCGCGCCGCGCTGCTCGGAGCCCGCGGCAACAGCGGGGTCATCCTCTCCCAGTTCATCCGCGGAGCGGCCGAGGAGCTCATCTCGCGCCCCGGCGAGCTGATCGACCCCGTCCTCGTGAGCGCGGCGATGGCGCGCGCAGCGCAGCGGGCCTACGACTCCGTGCGCGCGCCCGCCGAGGGCACGATGCTCACGGTCGTGCGGGAGATGGCGGCCTCGGTCGCCTCCGAGCTCGCGCACATGCCCGACGCGCGGCTCGGCGAGGAGCCCGACCCGGTGCGTCAGAACGCGCTCATCGCCGACATCCTCGAGCGCGCGATCATCGCCGGTGAGGCGTCGGTGGAGCGGGGCCCCGAGCTGCTGCCCGCCCTCCGGGAGGCGGGCGTCGTCGACGCCGGCGGCTACGCCGTCACGGTGATCCTCGCCGGCGTCGTCGCCGTCCTGCGCGGCAGCGACGCGCCCGCGCTCGCGCATCACGCCGCGCCGGTCCGCATCACGCACCCCGAGCACGAGAGCTCGACGTACCGCTACTGCACGAACTTCGCGGTGACGGGGAGCGGCCTCGACGCGCAGGCCTTCGTCCCGCTGCTCGAGACGATCGGCGACAGCGTCCTCGTCGTGGGGGACGCCGCGACGCTCAAGGTCCACGTCCACACCGACGACCCGGAGCAGGCGACGGCGATCTTCGCGTCCCACGGCGAGGTGAGCCGGCTCGACGTCGCCGACATGTCCGAGCAGGTCGTCGAGCGGGACGCGCGCCTCGCCGCCGCCGGTCACGAGAACGGGTCGGCGACGCGTGTCGCGCCCACGGTTCGCTGCGGCGCCCTCGCGGTCGTCGCCGGGGCGGGGATGCGGCGTCTCTACGAGAGCCTCGGCGTCCACACCCTCGACGGCGGGGACACGCTCAACCCCTCGACGTACGAGATCCTCGCCGGGATCCACGAGGTCCCCGCGGAGGAGGTCGTCGTCCTCCCGAACAGCCCGAACGTCATCATGGCCGCCGAGCGCGCCGCCGAGCTCGCCGAGAAGGAGGTCCGGGTCGTCCCCTCGCGCTCCCTCCAGGCGGGGCTCGCAGCGGCTCTCGCGCTCCTGCCCGACGCCCGGGCACCCGAGAACGCGGAGACGATGATGGAGGCCCTCGACGAGGTCCGCACCGGGGCGGTCGCCCGCGCCGCGCGCGAGGATCCCGGCGGGCGGTTCACGGTCGGCGAGGCCGTCGGGTTCGTCGACGACGAGCTCATCGCGTGGGGCGAGCCGCGGGCCGCCCTCGAGGCCGTCCTCGCCTCGCTCTGCGACGGCAGCGAGCTCGTCACCTGCATCCGGGGGGACGGCGCCCCGCTCGACGACGCGCTCGTCGCGTCGCTCGTCCCCGACGACGTCGAGCTCGAGCAGTCCGAGGGCGGTCAGCCGTCCTACTGGTGGCTCCTCAGCGCCGAGTGACCGGCGGTCGCCCGTCCGTGGTCGCCCGATGACGGTCGCCGGGCCCGCCGTTCCCCCTGCGATCATCGCCCGCGGTGACCGACGCGCCGCCACGCGCCTTCGCGAGCGCCGAGCCCGGTGAGCTCGGCGGGCTGCGCGACGCCCCGGTCCGCATCCCCCGCCCGTCCGCGTGGGACGCTCCGCTCGACCCCGGGCACGACAAGGCCCGCGAGGGTGCGCGGGCTCTCGGGCTCACGACCGTCGGCGCCCTCCTCGAGCACCTCCCGCGCGATCGCCGCGACGCCTCGACCGTCGCCGAGCTCGTCCCCGGCGAGAGCGCGACGGTGGTCGTCGAGGTCCGCGCGATCACCTCGAGGCCGGTGCGCCGCCGCGGCATGAAGCCCCTCGTCGAGGCGACGGTCGCCGACGAGACCGGTCCGATGAAGGCGACGTTCTTCAACCAGCCGTGGCTCGTGTCGAAGTACCCCGTCGGCACCCGCCTCGTCCTCCACGGGAAGCACGAGGCGCGCAACCGGTTCCGCGTGAGCTCGCACGCCCCGACGCAGGACGCGGGGGCGACCGGCGACGCGGTCGCGCACTACCCCGCGACGGAGGGCCTGTCCTCGACGCAGATCCTCGCGCTGGTCCGCCGCCACCTCGACGCCGCCGAGCATGCGATCGACCCCCTCCCAGGTCGCCTGCGGGTGGCGCACGGCCTCCCGGACCGTCCCGCGGCGATCCGCGCCGCGCACGTCGGCGACGGGGAGGGCGGCCGCCGGCGCCTCGCGTTCGACGAGCTCCTCCTCACCCAGCTCGCCTACCTGCGGCGCCGCCGCCGGCGCGAGGGGCGCTCGCGGGCGCGGGTCCTCGACGAGGAGCCCTCGCTCACGCGGCAGTGGGTCGAGGAGGCGCTCCCGTTCGCGCCGACCGGCGACCAGGTCGCCGCGATGGCGCAGGTGACGGCCGACCTCGCCCGCGGCGTGCCGATGCAGCGCCTCCTCATGGGGGAGGTCGGCTCGGGGAAGACGGTCGTCGCGGTCTTCACGATGCTGCGGGCGGTGGAGCACGGGGCGCAGGCGGCGCTCATGGCGCCGACGGAGACGCTCGCCGAGCAGCACTTCCAGACCCTGCAGGCCCTGCTCGGCGGGTGGGGCGAGCTCCTCGTCCCGATCGCGCTCCTCACCGGCTCGACCCCGGCGGGGCGCAAGCGGGAGATCCTCGACCGCCTCGCCTCCGGCGAGCTCTCGATCGTCGTCGGCACGCACGCCCTCATCGAGGAGCCGGTGCGGTTCGCGGACCTCGCGGTCGCGGTCGTCGACGAGCAGCACCGCTTCGGCGTGCGCCAGCGAGCCGCGCTCGACGCGAAGGCGGCCTCGGCGCGGGACGACGACCCCGCGCGGGCACCGCGCGCGCCGCACGTCCTCCACATGACGGCGACCCCGATCCCGCGGACGCTCGCGCTCCTCGGGTACGGGGACCTCGACGTCACCGTGCTGCGGGAGCTGCCGCGCGGCCGCCGGCCGATCCGCACGCACGTCGTCTCCGGCGAGCGCGAGCGTGCGCGCGCCTACGAGCGCATCCGCGAGGAGCTGCGCGCCGGCCGGCAGGCGTTCGTCGTCTGCCCGCTCGTCTCCGAGAGCGAGGCGCTCCAGGCGCGGGCGGCGACGGAGGAGTACGAGCGGCTGCGCGCCGGTGAGCTGCGCGACCACCGCGTCGCCCTCCTGCACGGGCAGATGCGTCCCCGCGAGAAGCAGGCGGCGATGGAGGCGTTCGCGCGGCACGAGGCCGACGTCCTCGTCGCGACGACCGTCATCGAGGTGGGGATCGACGTCCCCAACGCGACCGTCATGCTCGTGGAGAACGCGGAGCGATACGGGATCAGCCAGCTGCACCAGCTCCGCGGCCGCGTCGGCCGGGGCACCCACGAGTCGCTCTGCCTCCTCTTCGGTCCCAAGGACTCGCCGCGCCTCGCGGCGCTCGCCGAGCACTCCGACGGCTTCCGCCTCGCGGAGATCGATCTCGAGCTCCGGGGCGAGGGCGAGCTCATCGGGACCCGGCAGTCGGGCCTCGCGAGCTTCCGGTTCGCCGAGCTGCCGCAGGACGCCGTGCTCCTCGACGAGGCGCGCAGCGTCGCCGAGAGCCTCTTCGAGGAGGACCCGGACCTCGCCGACCCCGTGCACGCGCTCCTGGCGATCGCGATGCGCTCGACGCACCCCGACACCGACGACGTGCCGATCCCCGCGTGAGGATCGTCGCCGGGAAGTGGGGCGGCCGGCGGATCGCGGCGCCGAGGGGCCAGGGCTCCTCCGCGGTGACGCGGCCGACGTCGGATCGCGTCCGCGAGGCCGTCTTCAGCGCGCTCGGCGACGTCGGGGGCGCACGCGTCCTCGATCTCTTCGCGGGCTCCGGCGCGCTCGGCCTCGAGGCGCTCTCGCGCGGCGCCGGCCACGCCGTCCTCGTCGAGCGCGACCGCCGGGCGCTCGCCGTCCTGCGGGGGAACGTCGAGGCGCTCGGAGCCTCCCCGGACGAGGTCGAGATCGTCCCCCGGGACGCGCGCGCAGCCCTTCGCACCGCGCGCGAGCGGGGCGACGAATACAGTCTCGTCTTCCTCGACCCCCCGTACCGGGAGGCACCGGCGCTGGGGGCAGAGCTCGAGGAGGGTCTCAGGGACCTCCTCGCTCCCGGCGCTCGCGTCGTGTGCGAGACGGACCACCGGGCCCCGATCGAGCTCGACCTTCCGTGCACGCTCGACCGCCGATACGGCGACACCCGGATCCGCATCCATCTCCATGACACAGACTGAGCGCAAGATCGCCGTCTGCCCCGGCAGCTACGACCCGATCACCAACGGCCATCTCGACGTCATCACGCGTGCCGCCGACCTCTTCGACGAGGTCATCGTCGCGGTCGTGAACAACAGCGTGCGCAAGAACAAGTCGCTGTTCCAGATCGAGGAGCGCCTCGCGTTCATCGAGACGGCCGTCGCCGACCTCGGCCTCCACAACGTCCGCGCGGCGCCGTTCAACACGCTCATCGTCGACTTCGCGCGCGAGGTGGGGGCGAAGGCGATCGTGAAGGGCCTGCGCGCCATCTCCGACTTCGAGTACGAGTTCGAGATGAACCAGCTCAACCGCCGGCAGGCGCCCGACGTCGAGAGCTTCTATCTCATGGCGAGCCCCCAGTACAGCTTCCTCAGCTCGAGCGGAGTGAAGGAGCTCGCGACCTTCGGCGGCGACATCGACGGCCTCGTCCCGGACGCCGTGAAGGACCGGCTCGTCGAGGAGCTGCGGCGGGGCTGACCCCCGGCCGGCCCTGCATGACGGCGTGCAGGGACCGCGACGCGCCTCGCGGCGAGGCAGCCGCGGGGTCTAGACTCGCTCTTCTGCCGGGGAGGAACCGCCTCCCCCGCAGCGAACTGAAGGGTTGCCATGGACGTCCTGGTCCTCATCGACAAGCTCGACGATCTCGTCCACAACGCGAAGGGCGTGCCCATGACCGACCAGGTCAGGGTGGACAAGGAGGAGATCTACGACATCCTCGATCAGATGCGCGCGACGATCCCGGAAGAGATCAAGCAGGCGCGCTGGATCGTGAAGGAGCGTCAGGAGATGCTCGCCGAGGCCAAGCGCGAGGCGGAGCGCATCGTGAAGGAGGCCCGCGACCGCGCGGAGCGCCTCACCTCCGAGGAGGAGATCACGAAGCAGGCGGAGCGCGCCGCCGAGGACATCATCGAGGACGCGAAGGCCCGCGAGCGCGAGATCCGGCTCGGCGCCGAGGACTACGCCGACGAGATCCTCAACACCCTCGAGGTCAACCTCTCGA
>NZ_JBLKKY010000119.1:0-5786 GCF_059438195.1 Paraconexibacter sp. | reverse complement strand
TGTCGAGGTCGATGTCGAGCCCGAGGCGCGAGTTGAGCTTGTAGCGGCCGACGCGGGTGAGGTCGTAGCGCTTGGGGTCGAAGAAGAGCTGCTGGAGAAGCGCGTAGGCGGCGTCGACCGACGGCGGCTCGCCCGGACGCTGCTTCTTGAAGAGCTCGATGAGCGCGCCCTTCTTCGTCTTCGTCGCCTCGGGGTCGACCTCGATCGTGTTCCGGATGTACGCCGAGCCGTCGAACATCTCGAGCAGCTCGTTGTCGAGCCGCAGGACGTCGTCCTCGGACTCCTCGTGCTGCCCGTCGACCTCGGGGTTGTAGGCCATCGCGCGCAGCAGGACGGTGACCGGCAGCTTGCGCTTGCGGTCGATCCGGACGAAGACCTTGCCCTTCTTGTCGATCTCGAGCTCGAGCCACGAGCCGCGGGCCGGCATGAGGTTCGCCGTGAAGACCTGCTTCTCGCGGTCCTTCGGCTCCATGAGGTAGGCGCCGGGGGAGCGGACGAGCTGCGTGACGACGACGCGCTCGGTGCCGTTGATGATGAACGTGCCGCGGTTCGTCATCCACGGGAAGTCGCCCATGAAGACGCTCTGCTCGCGGATCTCACCGGTCTCGCGGTTGATGAACGCGACGGTGACCGTGAGCGGACGCGAGTACGTGAGGTCCTTCTCACGGCACTCCTCGATCGTCGCGGACGGCTCGTCGAAGACGAACTCGCCGAACTGGACGGCGAGGTGCCCCGTGTAGTCCTCGATCGGGGAGATGTCGTCGATCGTCTCCCTCAGCCCTCCCTTCTCGGCGTCCACGAGCCAGTCGAACGACCGCTTCTGGATGTCGATGAGGTTGGGGACGTCGAGGTTGCGGTCCAGCCGAGCGAAGCTGCGGCGCGTCCGCGGGGCGTCAACACGAGGCACGACGGGCGACTCCTCAGGGAGGTCGGAACGGGCGAGAGGCGCGCACGACCGGGGAGTCGATACGCGACCAGCGAGAATAGCACAGCGAGATGCGCCCCCTTTGTGAAGGGGCGTCCGACGCTCACGGACCCCGCCCGGGACGGCCGCGTATGTGGCGCGGCGCCTGCGTGATGGGCGGCTACGACTATTGGTCGGCCCGAACAGGGTAGCCGGTCGCGCCCCGCGGGGGAAGGGCGGGCGCCTCGCACCCCGCCACCCGGCGAGAACTCAGATGCGGTCGCTCGGCGACACGGTTCGAGTTCTCGCGCCCGTCGGGCGCCCCGGGCCTCGGCGGCTCAGCAGCGGCGGTCGACCGCGCGGGCGAAGAGCTCCGCGCGGTGGCGGTATCCGTCGCGGTCGGGGTGCAGGCCGTCGGGGAGCCGGACGTCGCCTCCCTTCACCGCCTTGCGCCACGAGACGACCTTGAGGCGCCGCGTCCGCGAGGCCTTCCTGCGCAGGACGCGGTTGAGGCCGCGGTAGGCCCCCTTGCGGGAGGGCCGGATGATGTCGGCCCAGACGACGCAGGCGTCCCGCGGGATGTCCCGCAGGGTCCGCCGGATGCGGTCGGCGAAGCGGCGCGGGTCCGAGCCGTCGTTCGTCCCGAGGCTGACGATGACCACCTCGGGTGTCGCCCGGCGGACCTGTCGGCGCAGCCGCACCATCCCCTGCGGCGTCGTGCGCCCCGACCGGACGTCCCAGCGGAGCTCGCGACCCTCGAGGAGGTCGCCGAGGTACGGACGCATCCCGACGGCGAGCGAGTCCCCGACGACGAGGACGTCCCCGCCCGCCGGCGCCGGCGCGCCGCCGGCGGAGGGGCTCTCCGCCGACGCGGCCCCCGGTCCCGAGAGGGTGAGGGCGAGGACGGCGGCCGCGGCGCCGAGGGCGCGGCGCGGCGAGAGGGCGTGTCGAGAGGTCGGCTCCACGTCGAGCGAGATGATCGGCAGGTCCCCGCGGCGGGCGCAGCCTAACGACCGATGCGGCGGTCCGCGCCGTTCCGGGTACACAGGACGACGTGCCCGCTCCCACCGCGGTCCCGCCTGCTCCCCGCACGGAAGCGCCGGAGGCGCCGCCGCCGCGTCCCCGCGAGGAACCTGGCTCCCGCGCGCTGCGGCAGGAGGTGCAGGCGCTGCGGGCGATCGCCGTCGCCCTCGTCGTCGGGACGCACTTCTGGCCGGAGGTCGTGCCGGGCGGCTTCGTCGGGGTCGACGTCTTCTTCGTCATCAGCGGTTTCCTCATCACGGGGCTGCTCCTGCGCGAGCACGGGGCGCGCGGGCGGGTCTCCCTCGCGGCCTTCTGGGCGCGGCGCGCACGCCGCCTCCTCCCCGCCGCGCTCCTCGTCGTGGCGGCCTGCCTCGCCGTCACCGTCGCGGCCGTCCCCCTCACGCACTGGGACCAGTTCCTCGGCGACATGCGCGCAGGCGTCCTGTACGTCGAGAACTGGCACCTCGCCGAGCGCTCGGTCGACTACTTCGCGGCCGACGACGGACCCTCGCCCGTGCAGCACTTCTGGACCCTCTCGGTCGAGGAGCAGTTCTACCTCGCGTGGCCCCTCCTCCTCGTCGCCGCCCTCTGGGCGGGCCGCAGGGCGGGGAGGGTCGTCGTCGGCACGCTCCTCACGCTGGTGGCGGCGGCGAGCCTCGCCTACGGGATCCACCTCACGCTCGAGAACCCGGCGCTCGCCTACTTCAGCACCCCCGCCCGCGCCTGGGAGTTCGCTGCCGGCGGGCTGCTCGCGCTCCTGCCGGCGGTCGCGGCCCCACGTCCGGTCGTGCGCGCGCTCCTCTCCTGGCTCGGCCTCGGCGCGATCGTCCTCTCGGCGTTCCTCTACTCCTCGGGGACCGCGTTCCCCGGCTGGGCGGCGCTCCTGCCGGTCGCCGGCACGCTCGCGGTCATCCGAGCGGGGATGCCGCCCGGCCTCCTGTCCCCCGCGCGCCTGTACGGCCTGCGGCCCGTGCAGGGCCTCGGGCTGCTCTCCTACTCCGTCTACCTCTGGCACTGGCCCGTCCTCGTCCTCACGCCCTACGTGCTCGGGCGGGAGGTCGACGCCGCGCTCGCCGGCGGGCTCGTCCCCCTCACGCTCGTCCTCTCGTGGGCGAGCCTGCGACTCGTCGAGGACCCGTTCCGCACCGGCCCGCTCCTCCGCGGGCGCCGTCCACGGGCGACCTACGCGCTCGCGGCACCGGCGATGGCGGTCGTCGTCGCCGCGACGTTCGTCGCCGCCGACCGGCGGGACGCGCAGTTCGACGAGGACCGGCGGGCGAGCGCGGAGACGCTCGCCGACCCGCCGGCGTGCTTCGGGGCACCGGCGCGCGACCCGGACCGGCGCTGCGTCAACCCCGGCCTCGCCCGCACCGCGGTGCCGACGCCGCTCGAAGCCGCCGACGCGGGGAACGCCCCGTGCACGATCACCGAGCGCAGCGGCCGGCACGTCAACGTCTGCGCCTTCGGTGCCCGCCCGCCCCTGACGCCGAAGCGGACGGTCGCGGTCGTCGGGGACAGCCATGCCGCGAGCTGGCGCGCCGCGCTGGCGCCCGTCGCGCGGGCCCGCCGCTGGCGCGGCCTGTCGATCACGCGCTCCGGCTGCCCGTTCACCGCGGCGACGCGGGACGTCGACGAGCCGGCGCGCAGCCGCTGCTCGCGATGGAACCGCGAGGTCCTCGAGTGGCTCCGGCGCAACCCGCGCGTCGACACCGTCTTCGTCGTCTCCCGGACCGGCCTCGACGTGAAGACCGGCGGCGAGGATCCGTGGCGAGTCACCGTCGAGGGCTATGCGGAGCAGTGGCGCGCGCTGCCCGACAGCGTCGAGCGGGTCGTCGTCCTGCGCGACAACCCGCGCGTGCGAGGCGACTCGCTCGACTGCGTCGCCGACGCCCTCGACCGGGGCGCGGTCCCCGCGACCGAGTGCGCCGTCCCGCGCGCGCGTGCGCTCGAGCGCGACCCGCAGGTCGCGGCCGCGCGACGCGTCGACCGGGAGGTCCACACCATCGACCTCACCGAGGTCTTCTGCGACCGCCGCTCGTGCTTCCCCGTCATCGGCGGCGCGCTCGCCTACCGCGACGAGAGCCACCTCACCGCGACGTTCGCCGCCACGATGGCCCCGCGGCTCGGGCGCGAGGTGTCGCGCATCCTCGGGCCGTCGCCGCGCAGGGTCGAGGCGACGCCGGCGGACGTCCCTCAGCGCAGAGCGTCGCCGAGCGCGCGCAGCCAGTCGCCGTCGGTCGACAGCACCGCGTGACCGGCCCGCGCCCGGCGGATGCCGGCCGCGACCGCCTCGCGTTCGGCCGCCATCGCCGCCGCGTAGCGCTGCCGGACGCCGGGGTCCGAGGTGTCGAGCGTGACGCTCGCGCCGCTCTCGGGGTCGACGAGGTCGATGTCTCCCACGTCGGGGAGCGAGTCCTCCCGGGGGTCGCGGATCTCGCAGACGAGGAGGGCGTGTCGCTGGCGCAGGACGCCGAGCGGGCCCACCCAGTCGCGCGCGCCGAGGAAGTCAGAGATGACGACGACGAGACCCATCCGCCGCGCGAGGCGCCCGGTCCGGATGAGCCCGCCCGCGAGCCCCTCTCCGCCGGTCGCGCCGTCGGGCGCGACGCCGGACGCGAGGGCCCGCCGCACGCGGATGAGCCCGCCGCGCCCGTGCCGCGGGGGGACGACCTGCGCGGGGCCGCCGGTGCCGCAGAGCACGAGCCCGACGCCGTCGGAGCGGCGGGTGCCGACCCGGGCGACGACCTCGGCCGCGCCGGACGCGACGTCGCTCTTCAGCCGGTCGGCCGTGCCGAAGGCCATGGACGGCGAGACGTCGAGCACGATCCACGTCGTGAGGCCGCGCTCGGGGACGTGCGCGCGGACGTGCGGGATCCGCGTGCGCGCGGTCGCCGCCCAGTCCATGTTGCGCACGTCGTCGCCCTCGACGTACGGCCGCACCTGCGCGAGCTCGGTGCCCTGGCCGATGCCGACCCCGTGGTGACCGCCGGGGAGCTGGCTCTCGACGCGCCGGGGGAGCGCGAGGTCGAGCGTCGCGAGGAGCGGCGCGGGCAGCCGGCCCGGCCCCTGGGATCCGGGGGGCGGGCCGAGGCTGCTCACCTCCCGCTCTCCTCCGGGCGCCGGAGATCGGGACGCGGCATCGCGACGGCGGCGAGCACCTGGTCGAGGATGTCGTCGGCCGACACGTTCTCCGCGAGGGCGTCGTAGCTGAGCACGAGCCGGTGACGCATGACGTCGCGCGCGACGTCGCGGACGTCGTGCGTCTCGGCATGGCCGCGGCCGCGCAGGACCGCGAGCGCCCGGGCCGCGTGCACGAGGCCGATCGGACCACGCGGGCTCGCCCCGAACTCGAGGAACGGCGCGAGGTCGCCGAGCCCGCGCTCGCGGGGATGGCGGGTCGCGTCGGCGAGGGCGACGGCGTAGCTCACGACCGACCGGTCCACGTGGACCGCGCGCACGGTCTCGCGACAGCGGGCGAGATCCTTGACGGGGAGACGCACCTTCGGCTCCGCGACGGCGTCGAGGCTGCGCTCCACGATCGCGGCCTCCTCGCCGGTCGACGGGTAGCCGACGACGATCTTGAAGAGGAAGCGGTCCATCTGCGCCTCGGGCAGCGGGTAGGTGCCCTCGCTCTCGATCGGGTTCTGCGTCGCGAGCACGAGGAACGGGTTCGGCAGCGCGTGGGTCTTCCCGCCGATCGTCGCCTGCTTCTCCTGCATGACCTCGAGGAGCGCGGACTGCACCTTCGCGGGCGCGCGGTTGATCTCGTCGGCGAGGAGGAGGTTCCCGAAGACCGGACCGAGCTCCGTGTCGAACTTCCCGGAGTCCGGGCGGTAGACGCGGGTGCCGACGAGGTCGC
>NZ_JBLKKY010000118.1:0-5852 GCF_059438195.1 Paraconexibacter sp. | reverse complement strand
AGGACGTCGTCAGCGGCGTCCGCAACACGCAGGACATCGCCGATCTCGCCGAGGTCATGCCCGAGGCCCACGCGGAGCTCGTCGAGATCCTCCGCACGCTCGAGCGTCACTACGGCGACATGCAGGACACGGAGTTCACGGTCGAGGAGGGGCGCCTCTACATGCTCCAGACCCGCAACGCGAAGCGCCCTGCCCAGGCGGCGGTCCGCTTCGCCGTCGACGCGGTGGAGGAGGGGCTGCTCGACAAGGGCGCGGCGCTGCTGACGATCGACGCGGAGTCGCTCGACGCGCTGCTGCACCCGACGTTCGACCCCTCGGTGGACTACGAGGTCGTCGCGCGCGGCGTCGCGGCCTCGCCGGGCGCGGCGAAGGGCGAGATCGTCTTCACTGCCCGTGACGCCATCGCCGCGCGACAGGATCACGCCCATCCGCGCGACGTCGTCCTCGTCCGCCCGTTCACCGAGGCCGACGACGTCGCGGGGTTCGACGCCGCCGTCGGCATCCTCACCAGCGAGGGCGGCAAGGCCTCGCACGCCGCGCTCGTCGCCCGCGGGATGGGCCGGCCCGCGGTGACGGGGGCGAGCGGCATCGAGATCGACCTCGAGGCCCGCGAGGTCCGCATCGGCGACCTCACGCTCCGGGAGGGCGACCGCATCGCGATCAACGGCACGACGGGCGACATCACGACCGACGACGTGCCGCTCGTCGACCCGGAGGTCTCCGAGCACTTCGAGATCGTGCTGCGCTGGGCCGACGAGCTCCGGCGCCTCGGCGTGCGCACGAACGCCGACACCCCGGAGGACACGCGCCGGGCCCACGAGTTCGGCGCCGAGGGCGTCGGGCTCTGCCGCACCGAGCACATGTTCCTCGGTGACCGCCAGCCGCTCATGGCCGCAGCCATCCTCGCTCCCGACACGGAGTCGCGACGGGAGCACCTCGCCCGGCTGAGCGCGCACCAGGAGGAGGACTTCGACGGCATCTTCGCGGAGATGGGGGGCCTGCCGGTGACGATCCGCCTCCTCGACCCGCCCCTGCACGAGTTCCTCCCGCACCCCGAGGAGATGGAGCCCGGGCCCGATCGCGATCGCGCGCACGCCCTCCAGGAGTCGAACCCGATGCTCGGCACGCGCGGCGTCCGCCTCGGGATCCTCATGCCCGACCTGTACCGCATGCAGGTGCGGGCGATCTTCGCCGCCCACCTCCGCGCGGATCCGAGGCCCCGGCTCGAGATCATGATCCCGCTCGTCGGCTACGAGCGAGAGCTCGAGCTCATGCGCGGGGCGATCGAGGAGATCGGCGAGGAGAGCGGGCTCGTCGCGGGCGAGGACTACCTCGTCGGCACGATGATCGAGCTGCCGCGCGCGTGCTTCCTCGCCGACCGCATCGCCGAGCACGCCGACTTCTTCAGCTTCGGGACGAACGACCTCACGCAGACCGGGCTCGGCTTCAGCCGTGACGACATCGAGGCCCGCATCCTCGCCCGCTACATCGACACGCGGATCCTCGACCGCTCGCCGTTCGAGACGCTCGACACTCCCGGCATCGGCCAGATGGTCCGGATGGGGGCGTGGCTCGGCCGCAAGACGAAGGGGGACCTCCACCTCGGCATCTGCGGTGAGCACGGCGGCGACCCGGACTCGATCGCGTTCTTCCACCACTCCGGGATCGACTACGTGAGCTGCTCCCCGTATCGCGTGCCGATCGCGCGCGTCGCCGCGGCGCAGGCCGCCGCCGCGGAGGCGGACGCCTGACCCCCGCGGCCGCCCGCGGCGCGGCCGCGGCGGGTGCGAGAATCCGTCGGGTGGACCCGCACGCCTCTCCAGGACCCGTCGCCCGCGCGCTCCCCGAGCGCCGGCGGTCGTGGGAGGACGCGCACCTGTCCCCGCTCGCCGCGCGCTCGTTCCCGGCGCGCAGGGCGGTCCCCGAGGAGGACTGCGGCCTGCGGACCCCGCTGCAGCGCGACCGCGACCGCATCGTCCACTGCAAGGCGTTCCGGCGTCTCAAGCACAAGACGCAGGTGTTCGTCGCCCCCGAGGGGGACCACTTCCGCACGCGCCTCACCCACACGCTCGAGGTGACGCAGATCTCGCGGACCGTCGCACGGGCGCTCGACCTCAACGAGGACCTCACCGAGGCGATCGGCCTCGGCCACGACCTCGGCCATCCGCCGTTCGGGCATATCGGCGAGGACGTCCTCGATCGCTGCCTGCAGGAGCGCTTCGGCCGGTCCTTCCGGCACTTCGAGCACTCGCTGCGCGTCGTCGACGTGCTCGAGCGCGGCGGGCGCGGGCTCAACCTCACCGAGGACGTCCGCGACGGGATCCTCTGCCACTCCGGCCGGGCGCCCGCGCCGCGGACGCTCGAGGGGCGCATCGTCCGGCTCGTCGACCGCATCGCGTACATCAACCACGACATCGACGACGCGGTCCGGGCCGGCGTCCTCGACGAGCGCGACCTCCCGCCGGGGCCGATCGAGGTGCTCGGCACGACCGGCTCGCAGCGCATCGACCGGCTCGTCCACGACCTCGTCGAGCGCTCCGCCGAGGAGGGCGACATCGTCCAGGGCGAGGAGGCCGGCGGGGCGATGGCCTCGCTGCGCGCGTTCATGTTCGAGGAGGTCTACCTCGGCGCGGTCGCCCGCCGGGAGCACCACCGCATCGAGCGCGTGCTGCGGACGCTGTTCGACCACTACGTCTCCCTCGAGGAGGGCCCGCCGGACGCCGGAGGGGCTCCGGGCGCCGACCTCCCCCAGCGGGTCGTCGACTACATCGCGGGGATGACGGACCGCTACTGCATCAGGACCTTCGAGGCGCTCGCGGTCCCGGCCTCGCTGCGGCTGTAGGCATGGCGCGCTACACGCAGGACTCGAAGGAGCGCGTGCGCGACGCGGTCGACATGGTCGAGCTCTTCGCGTCGCGGACCGACATCCGCCGCACGGGGCCGGGCGCCGCGATGGCCCGCTGCCCGTTCCACGAGGAGCGCACGGCCTCCTGCAGCGTCGACACGCAGAAGAAGGTCTACAACTGCTTCGGCTGCGGCGCGAGCGGCGACTGCTTCCGGTTCGTCGAGGAGCTCGAGGGCCTCGACTTCAAGGGCGCCATCGAGCACCTCGCGAACCGCTTCGGCGTCGAGCTCGAGATCGAGGACGAGGATCCGGAGGCGGCGCGGCGCCGCGAGGCCCGGGAGCGGCTCCTCGAGCTGCTCGAGCGCACGGCGACGTACTACACGCGCGTGCTGTGGGAGTCGAAGGAGGCGCTCCGGGCCCGCGAGTACCTCCTCGGTCGCGGGCTCACCGAGGAGGCGCTGCGGACGTTCCGCGTCGGCTACGCGCCGAAGGCGTGGGACACCGTGCTCCTCGCGTCGCGCCGCGCCGGCTACTCCAACCGCGAGGTGTTCGAGGCGGGACTCGCGATCCGGGCGAAGGGGGAGGGGCGCCTCTACGACCGCTTCCGGGGGCGGATCATGTTCCCGCTCGGGGACCGGCGTGGCCGCGTCCTCGGCTTCGGCGCGCGCTCGCTGTCGACCGAGGGGCCGAAGTACGTCAACTCGCCCGAGGGCACGATCTTCCACAAGCGCGAGCATCTCTACGGGCTCCACCTCGCCCGCAGCGCGGCGACGCGGGCGGGCGAGGTCATCGTCTGCGAGGGCTACACCGACGTCATCGCGCTCCACCAGGCGGGGATGGAGCACGCGGTCGGGCAGATGGGCACGGCGCTGTCGGAGGAGCAGGTCGGCGAGCTCGCGCGGCTGGCGCCGATCGTCCACCTCGCCCTCGACGCCGACGAGGCGGGGCAGAACGCGATGCTGAAGGCGGCCGCGGTCGCCCGCGGGCGGCAGCTCACGCTGCGGGTCGTGCAGCTTCCCGAGGGCCGCGATCCGGCCGACGTCGTCGTCGGCGACGGCGGCCCCGAGGAGATGCGGGGCCTCATCGCCGGGTCGGTGCCGTTCGTGCGCTTCCGGGTCCTGCGCGAGCTCGACCGCGGGGACCTGTCGACGGCCGAGGGGAAGGACGCGGTCATCGACGAGCTGCGCCCCGTCTTCTCCGACCTCCCGGCCGGCGCCGTGCGGGAGGAGCTCGTCGGCCTCGTCGCCGACCGGCTCGACATCAAGCCGTCGCTCGTCGGCGGGTGGCTGTCGGCGGCGGGTCCGCGGTCGGCGCCGTCGCGCGCCGCGTCCGCCCCCTCGGCGGAGGCGGGGGCGCCGTCGCCCGGCGGGGCGCCGCACGCACCTCGACGTGCCCTCGGCGCCGTCGAGCAGGCGGAGCGTCAGCTCCTCGCGGCCGTCATGGCGCTCCCGCAGGCCGGAGCCGCCGAGCTGGAGCGCCTCGGCGTCGAGCAGGCGTTCACCGTCCCCGCCCACCAGGCCGTCGCGCGGCGCCTCGTCGAGACCGCCGGGGGCGGCGCGCCGCCCGCGCCCGAGGACCCCGCGCTCACCGACCTCGACGACGTCCTCCGCGCGAAGGCCGCGTTCCTCGAGGACCCCGAGGAGCTGCGGGCGGCCGTCCTCGCGGTCGAGTACTCCCAGCTCGAGCGCGAGCTCGAGCATCGTCGCCACAGCGGCGCAGGCGGCGTCGTCGAGGTGAAGCAGCGCCTCATCGCGCTCAAGGCGGCCCGCGACGCGGACGCCGAGCGCCGGATGGGCCGGGCCGAGGAGGAGGACTGAGGCCGCGAGCTCCGCGCCCAGGATCCTTCTCGGGAGGCGAGGAGAATCCCGGGCACGACGGGCTCGGAGGCCCCCGTACCGCGGGTCGACCTTCTCTCCGTCGGCGTGCGCGCTACCATTGGCGGAGCATCGATCGGGGGTAATTCAATGGCAGAATGCTCGGCTGTTAACCGAGTCGTTGTGGGTTCGAGTCCCACCCCCCGAGCTTCGTGAACGGCGCCCACCGGGCGCCGTTCGCCGTTCCTCCCCGCCGCCCGCTCCGCTAGCGTCCCGCCGATGACGGAGCAGGGGGGACGGGGCACGATGCCCCGCGGCCGGAGGTTCGTCGGCGTCGCGCTCGGCGCGACGCTCGCGGCGTGCGGGGCGCCCGCGGCGGCCCAGGCGGCGCTGAGCGCCTCGATCGACGGGCCCGTCGGCGAGGGCGCCGTCGGTGCCGGCCTCACCGTGACGATCTCGCGCAGCGGCGCCGTCCTCCAGGGCCCCGCGACCGTCCGGGTACGCGCCGGCGGCGGCACCGCGACGTCCGGCGCCGATCACGCCGCGCTCGACGAGCGCGTGACGCTCCCCGGCAGCGTCTTCGGGACGAGCGCGAGCGTCCGCGTCGCGGTGCTGGACGACCTGCTCGACGAGCCCGACGAGACGGTGCTCGTCACGCTCTCCGAGGTCTCCGGCGACGTCGTGTCCGGGCCCGGTGAGCTGACCGGCGTCATCGTCGACGACGACGCCCCGCCGTCGCTGCGGATCCGCGACGCCGCGGGCGTCGAGGGCACCGGCTCCGCCGGCCTCGTCACGTTCCCGGTCCAGCTGAGCGCCCCCAGCGGCCGCGCCGTGAGCGTCCGGTATGCGGTGACGCCGGGGGACGCGTCGGCCTCCGACGTCGATGTGCGGGGCGGGACCCTCTCCTTCCCACCCGGGGTGACGGAGGGAACCGTCGCGGTCGCGACGACCGGCGACGCCACCGAGGAGCCCGACGAGACGTTCTCCGTCGCGCTCGCCGATCCCGTGCACGCGACGCTCGCCCGGGCGCGCGCGACCGGCACCGTGGTCGACGACGACGTCGCCCCGCCGCCCGCGCCCGCGCCGCCGCCCGCAACCCCGGCACCGGCGCCCGCTCCGCCGCCCGTGGCCGCGGGCCCGGTCCCCGTGCCGGCAGCGCCGTTCGCCGGCGCGGGCTCCACGCCGGCCGCGGT
>NZ_JBLKKY010000117.1:0-6326 GCF_059438195.1 Paraconexibacter sp. | reverse complement strand
GGGAAGGTACGCCGCCCTCTTCTTCATCGCCGTCCACAACATCTGGGTATAGCTCGTGAGGCTGTCGTCGTACATCGTCCGCGAGGCGAATCCGCACACCTCGGGGTGCATCCGCCACGAGGTGCCGAGGAAGACGCCGCGGTCGCGCGGGACGGTCTGCTCGTCGCCGAGCATGTGCTCGAGGACCGACCGGCCGCAGCCGAGCGGGTGCGTTCCTTGGCTCACGTGCGCGAGCTGCTGCGGATCGCCGAGCAGCACGACGCTCTTCGCCGCGCCGGCGACCGCGATCGCATCGGCGAGCGACATCTGGCCTGCTTCGTCGACGAAAAGGACGTCGACCTCGCCTTCCATTTCCTCGCGCGCCCACAGCCACGCGGTGCCCGCGATGAGGCGCACGACGCCCTCCCCGTCCTCGTCGTCGGGACGCTTCTTGCTCGACGAGACGCGGCCGCTCTCGTAGGCGCTGTCGCCCTCGGCGCACTTCCAGCCGCGAAAGGAGACGCCGGCCTCGTCGGCCGCCATGTCGACGCCCGCGAGGAAGTTGTCGATCGCCTTGTGCGACGTCGCCACGACGCCCACCTTGCGGCCCTGCTCGATGAGGTCGAGCGTGAGGCGTGCGCCGGTGTGCGTCTTGCCGGTGCCGGGCGGGCCCTGGATGACGAGCGACGAGCGGTCGAGGCCGCGCACCTGCTGCGAGAGGCGGTCGAGCTCCACAGGACGGTCGTCGAGCGGGGGCGTCCCCGCGACGAAGCGCGGCGGACGGCGCAGCAGGAGGTCGAGACCCGCCTCGGGGAGGTCGAGCCCACGCGCGGCGACCCGCTCCGCAAAGCGGAACAGCGCGTCGACCTGGGCATCTGTTCCGTACGGCCCGCGGGGAGCGAGCGCTATGGGCGGGACCTCGCCCCCGGACCGCTTGCCGACCTTCACGACGATGCGCCGCGCGAGCTCGTCGATCGCAACGACGGTCACGCCGCGCTCCGCGACGGGGTCGTCGGCGCCGCCCGAACCGATCTTGTGGTCCTGGGCGGGGTAGGTGAGCGTCCAGCTGAAGGACTGCTTGTTCTCCTCGCAGTCGACTGGCTCAAGGCCAGCAATTGCGTCGCCGTCCTCGTCGCGCAGCTGGTCGACGGACTTCTCGCGGCGCGCGAAGAACTCCCACCACGCCGGCTTCGGCTCGCGCGAGTGGTAGCCGAGCAGGCCGAACGCGACGCGGCGCGCGCGCTGCTCATCGTCGTCCAGCGACTCGTCGTCCGGCAGCTCGTCGAGGAGCCGCGCGCGTATCTCCTCGGTGCGCTCGGCGAGCTGCCGCGCGCGGTCGGAGAGCTCCTTCGGCTCCTCGGGCTGCAGCGAGTCGAGCGTCACGCCCCAGGTCGACTCGGCCTCCGGACGGCGGTCGAGGAGCCACTCGTAGAGCGCACGGGTGCTGTGGCAGTCGTCCTCGTTGTAGCCCGCGATGCCGTCGAGCTGCTCGCGGTCGCCGGTCTCCTGGAAGTTCTGCCAGCGGTGCATCGAGCCCAGGGCGCCGCGCAGCTCGGCGTCGCGCTCGAAGCCGAAGACCGGCTCGAGGGCCTTCAGGCCGTAGCCCTCGGTCCCCGCGCGGATCGCCTGACGGGTGATGCCGTAGAGGTCGACGAACACCTTGCGGCGCAGCAGCTCGTCGAGCTCGAACTCGCGTGAGCCATGGCGGGCCATGAGCGCCTTGAGGGCGACGGTCTCGTAGCTGTTGTAGTGGAAGACGTGGAGGTCGGGCGACGCGGCGAGGCGCGCGGTGATCCAGTCCATCCACGTCTCGAAGGCGACCTTCTCCTCCGCCCGCGTCGTCGCCCACAGCGGCCAGTAGCGCCACTCGCCGTCCTCGCGGTACACCGTCCCGAAGAGGTACTCGAGGCCCTCGTCGCCCCAGTACTGGTCGCCCTCGAAGTCGAAGAAGACATCGCCCTCCGAGGGCTCGGGCAGGCGGTGCAGCCCGCGGTCGACCTCGGGCTCGCGGACCTCGTAGAGCGGCCGCTCGAGGCCTCGGCTGCGGATCTGCAGCGAGGCCTGTGCGCGCAGCGAGGCGACCGTCTCCTTCGGCAGGCGGGGGACGACGAGCTCCTCGGGGATCGACGCGACGTCGCCGACGGTGAAGACGCCGTGCGGCTCGAGCTTGAGGCCCTGCTGGCGGAAGAGGCCGGCGACGAGCGAGAGGTGATCGTCGTCGCGGCGACGCTTCTCGCAGATGTGCCACCAGTGGCAGAATTCGCACGCGCGGACCGGGTAGGGGTAGATCGGGTCGGGGTCGGGCCCGGCGAGCTCCCCGTAGCGGCCGATGAAGTTCTTTCGCACGACGGCGGCGTAGGCGTCGAAGTCCGTCGGGTCGAACGACGGATGGCTGCCGTCGCCGAGCATGAGGTGCATGCGGCGCGGGCGCACGCCCTGCAGTCGCGCGAGCTCGTCGGTGTAGAAGAGGAGCTGGAAGATGTGGCTGGGCCGCGGCTGGCTCGTGAGCTTCGCGTCGTGCGCCTCGTAGGACCATTCACCGAGCGCCGACGGCGTTTCGACGCGGATGAGGAAGTCGGGGTAGCCGACCCACTCGCCGTTCGTCACGCACCCCTGGTGGAGGACCGCGTCGCCGCGGCGCATCGCCTCGAGGGTCGCGGCGGCGCGCTCGGCGACCGTTGCGTCCTCGTCCTCGAGCGAGGTGACCGCGATGCCACCGTCGGCGATGTCCTCCACGACGCTCGCCTCGAAGCGGTCACCGCGGTCGAAGAGCAGCTGCATGCGCGGCGGCTTGCGCTCGCCCGGCGCCTCGCCGCGGTTCTCGAGGATGTCGAGATAGGTGCGGTGCTCGCAGCCGAGGAAGCGGTTGAGTGCAGTGGGGGAGAGGTGAGCGTCAGGTGTGGACATCGCGAAGAGACGACCCTCTCAGGTCGCCGTCGGGTCGTGGGAGGGGTCGGTGGGTGGCGAGGTGGTCTGACGCACGCGCCGAACGTGCACGCGAGCGCGAAGCTCCCGAAACTGCTGAGGGAGTCCGCCTCGTCCTCCGCAGATGCGCGCGGCACCTACGCCAGAACTCGAGTTGCTCCTCGGCCAGCACGTTGCGTCCCTCAGTACGCGTTCTTCGACGTCAGCCGGCCCTCGTCGAAGCAGAGCTGGAACGACTCGCCTTCGAGGATCGGCTCGCCCTTCTCGGGGTAGTAGATGCACGACGAGCGAGACGGCTGGTCCTGGAACTCGGGGATCTGTGTCTCGAACTCCTGCGAGTTCTCGGGCTCGCCGAAGCGATCCTCGATCTCGGACTGCGAGGTGCCCTGCGTGATCGCGTCGAACTCGGCGCGCGTGATGCCGTCGGTCTCCTCCTCGGAGAGGCCGCCGGCGACGAGGGCCGCGCATCCGCCGATGAGGAGCATGCCGCCGGCGACGACGCCGAGCGTCACCTTGAGGAACGTGCCGCCGCGGCGCTTCCGCTTTGGCGGGGGCGCGTCGCGCCGGTCCCCGGTCCACGCGGTGCCGTCCCAGTAGCGCTCGCGCGCGGGGTCGGACGGGTCGGGGTGCCAGCCGGCCTTCGGTGTCTTCGCCATGGTGATCCTCCTGCGTCGGGTGTCGCACGGCCCGGTGCCGTGCGCTCACACCCCGGGGTCGCGGCGGCGAGAGTCGTCTGACGCCGCACGCTCGACGAAGTCTGTGGGGCCGCCGATCTCCGCGAGCTCCTCGCGGAACCGGGCGACCTCGACCGTCCGCCGCAGGATCTTGCGGGCGCGCCGGTGGTACATCGCGCGGATCGCAGGACTCAGGTCCGCCCAGGACCCGCCCTCCGTCCGACGCGCGAACAGTCGGCGCGCGAGCTCCTCCATCTTCTCCGGGTCATCGAACCAGCCGGCGGCGCGTTCGCTCTCTCGCATGTCGTCCCTCTCTGTCATCGCTCGTCTTCACCGCCCAGAGACCTGGACGGCCGGAGCGACGGGTCGGCCGGAGCCCCCGACCTCTGACCAGGGAGGCGTCAGACGCGCGTCGCGCTCGCCCGGCGGCGGGGCAACACGTGCCCGCCGCACACGCACGCCGTCCGCCTCCACCGGTGCAAGGCTCGATACGGCGCAGTCGTCGGGGACGGCCCAGACGTCGATCGGTGACAGCGCGTGCATTCCCACCGGTCGAGCGCGCCCGGGAACGGACGGAGGGGCGCAACCATCGACTCGGCCGCGAGGGCGACCCGGTCGCAGGCGCCCCACTCGAGCAGGCGCTCCCAGGCGAGGCGCCGCGATTCGGCGTCGACGATCGCGAATCGCACCTCTGACGGGCCGTCCTCGGCGAGCACGATGCCGCCGACGGCAGCGCGCTCGCCACGGACGAGCGGTCGCAGGATCACGCGGTCGATGTAGCCGGCGGGCTGGACCCAGCCGCTCTCGCGGTCGAACCTGAACAGGAAGCGCGATTCGGGCCCCTCATCGGTGATGGGGACCGCGACGGTGTCCATCGGGTCACGGGCGGGGCCGCCGAGCGCGAGGGTCGAGTGGTGGTTCGCGAACGGCGCGCGGTCGCCGGGAGTCGTCACGGCGACAGCTGCCACGTGTAGCTGCCGGTCGTGTAGTTCGTCGTCGCCTCGACGGGGTAGCCGCGTCGTCCGCCGCCCTCGGTCTTCTCGGTGGCGACGAGGCACTCGTGCTTGCCGGTCTCCTGCTCGAGGTCCTCGACGCCGCCCTCGACCGGCTCGCACGTCGTCCCGAGGATCGGGCCGTCGAGGGAGCCCTCGCTCACGCGCTTGCGGAAGTCGGCGGTGACCGACTTGCGCAGCGACTGGACGAGGTCCCGTCGCAGCTCGATCTCGAGCGCCTCGAGCTCCGCATCGGCCTCGGCCTCCTCGGCGGCGGCCTCCGCCTCGCGCTCCTCGCGCTCACGCCGCTCCTCGGCCGCGGCGCGACGCTCCTCGCGCTCACGCTCCGCTTGGACGTCGTTGTCGTGGTCGATCTTGAGGGCGACGCCGGTGCCGGCTCCGCCGAGGACGAGGACGAGCGCGGCGATGACGATCGCGCCCCGTCGGCTCGGGCGTCGCAGGCGCAGGCGGCGCCGTCGCGCGGGCGCGGCGGTCCGCAGGAGCGCGGCCTTCTGCTGCGCGAACTCGTCCTCGGTAAGGACGCCGGAGTCCCGCAGCTCGCCGAGGCGGCGGAGCTGCTCGATCGTGTCGGCGGGCGGGACGTCGCCCTGGTCGGTGCGCTGCTGATCGTCGGAGTCCATGGGGAGCCTCGGGTCGCGGACGGGATGCGCGGAGGGGGTCGGGGCACGGTCATCGGGTCTGACCGCCCTTGACGTGCGACGGCGATCGCAGGCAGGCTCTGGACATGCGTCGAGCGAGCTGGCTGGTCATCGCGGCGACCGCGTCCCTCTGCGCGACGTCCGCGCCCGCGAACGCCCAGGTCGCCCTCGTCGGGCCGTGTGCCGAGGACGCGAACACGCGCGACCGCTGGGTCGCGAGCGCCGGGCTCGCGCCCGCGGACCGAGGGACCGTCGCCTGCGCCGAGCTCGACAGCATCCCCGGGCCCGACATGCTCGTCGTCGAGCGCGATGGCGAGGGCGGCATCGAGGCGTGGAGCGTCCTGCGCTCGGACCCCGACCGCGTGCGGCTCGTCTACGGCCGCCGGCCGACGGGCCTCGAGGGCGTCGCCGTGGAGGACCGCGAGGTCGTCGAGGAGACGCGCTCACGCAGGGGCACGCGCTACTCGCACTTCGCGATCGAGCCCGGCTCCGACGCCTTCCGGCTCGTCGACCGCCGCTACCGCGGGCGCATCATCGACAGCCGTCGCATCCGGCTCGGGAGGCGCGCGATCCCGAAGATCGCGTCGTTCGAGCTCGACGGCGCGAGCCTTCACCGTGCGCGCCGCCGGTTCGGGTCGCCGCTGCGCTACCCGCTGCGCGGCCGCTCGCTGTGCACGGTCCGGTTCCGCCGCGGAATCACCGTCACGGCGGCGACCCTCGGGCTCGCGCCCCCGACGCGCTGCTCGCGGCGCCTCAGCGTGACGCGCGTGCGCGTGAGCGCGACGGGCTGGCACACGAGCCGCGACCTCGTCATCGGCGACAGCCGCGACCGGATCAAGGACCTGTACCCCGGCGCCGAGCCCTTCGAGGACGTCGAGGGCACCCTCGACGAGAACCGCATGATCCTCCACCGCAAGGACTACCTCGGCATCTTCACGGTCGACACCGTCGAGGCGGTGCTCCGCGACGACCGGATCGTCGCGTTCGAGATGACCTGGCCGAACGCGGGGGAATAGGGGCGAGGCGGCGCGTTCTCGGCGAACGGAGCTATACCCAGATGTTGTGGACGGCGATGAAGAAGAGGGCGGCGTACCTTC
>NZ_JBLKKY010000116.1:0-6657 GCF_059438195.1 Paraconexibacter sp. | reverse complement strand
CGTCCGCGCGCGCCTGGGCGAGGTCGCGCGCGAGGGCGTCGAGGGTCGCGAGCGCCGCGTCCTCGTCGACGTCGCGGAACTCGGCCGCGAGGGCGAGCGCGAGCCGGTCGAGCGGGGGCGCGGCGCTCGCCGCCAGCTCCTCGAACGACCGCATCACGCGCCTCGGGGGACGCGCCCGGCGGCCCGCATCCGCGCCGCGCGGCGCGCGGGGGCGTCGGCGCGCGCTCCCGCGCCCGCCTCGTCGCGGATCTCCCCCACGAGCTCCTCGAGGACGTCCTCGAGCGCGACGACGCCGATGACCGTGTCGTCCTCCTCGCGGATGCGCGCGAGGTGGGCCCCGGACCGCTGCATCGTCGCGAGGACGGCGCGGAGCCGGAGGGAGGCGTCGAGCGTCGGGAGCGGCCGGATCCACGAGGGCGCGATGGGCCGGTTGCGGTGGACGTCCTCGAACTCCAGGACGTCCTTGAGGTGGAGGTACCCGACGAGCTCGTCGTCGCGCTCGACCGGGAAGCGCGAGTAGCCGGTCCGCGCCGCGACGGCCTCGAGCTCGGCCGGCGTGACGTCGGGCGAGACGGTCTCGAGCTTCTCGCGCGGCAGGAGCACCGAGCGGGCGTCGCGCTCCTCGAACGTGAGAGCGCCGACGGCGAGGCGCTCCTCCTCGGCGTCGAGGAGGCCCTCCTTGTGCGACTGCGCGACGAGCCCGGCGACTTCGTCCCGGGTGAACGTGCTCGTCACCTCGTCCTTCGGCTCGACGCCGAGGAGGCGGAGGATGCGGTTCGCGATCCAGTTGAGCGACGCGATCGCCGGGTGGAGGAGCCGGACGACGAGGACCATCGCCGGCCCGAGGACGAGCGCGGCGCGATCGGGCCCGGCGAGCGCGATGTTCTTCGGGACCATCTCCCCGAGGACGACGTGGAGGAACGCGACGATCGAGAGCGCGATCGCGAACGCGACCGGGTGCAGGAGCGCGTCGGGCATCCCGAGGTCCTCGAACGGCCCCTCGAGGAGGTGGGCGACGGCGGGCTCGCCGAGGTAGCCGAGGCCGAGCGAGCACATCGTGATCCCGAGCTGCGCGCCTGCGAGCATGAGCGAGACGTTCTCCATCGCGCCCAGGGTCACCTTGGCGGCGCGCCCGCCGTCGAGCGCCTTCGGCTCGATGACGGTCCGCCGGGCGGCGATGAGCGCGAACTCCGCGCCGACGAAGAACGCGTTCGCCGCGAGGAGGAAGAGCGAGAGGACGATCGCGCCGCCGGTGCTCACGACGCCTCCTCCCGGTCGTCGTGGTCCTCGTCGTGCTCGATCGGCTCCGAGCGCAGCCGGACGCGGTCGACCCGGAGGCCGTCGAGCCGCACGACGGTGAGGGTGACCCGGTGCGGCGACCGGTCGGCGTCGTGGGTGTCGATCTCGACGTTGTCCCCGGGCTCCGGGAGGCGGCCGAGGACCATGCCGATGAGGCCGCCGATCGTCTCGTAGTCATCGCCCTCGGGGATGACGAGGCCGACGAGCTGGGTCACCTCGTCGGGACGCAGGAGACCCGACAGCAGCCACGACCCGTCCGCGTGGAGTCGGGCGCGGTCGTCGAGCGGGTCGTACTCGTCGCGCACCTCGCCGACGATCTCCTCGATGAGGTCCTCGAGCGTGACGATCCCGTCCACGCCGCCGAACTCGTCGACGACGACCGCCATCTGGACGCCGCCCTGGCGAAGGGTCTCGAGAAGGGCGTCGAGCTCGATCGTCGAGGGGACGAGGACGGGGTCGATGAGGACCTCGCGGACGCGGACGGTGTCCCGGTGCTCGTGCGCGACCCCCATCGCGTCCTTGATGTGGACGATCCCGAGGACGGCGTCCGAGCCCTCCTCGACGACGGGGAAGCGCGAGTGGCCCGTCGCCCTCGCCCGCGTGAACACCTCGAGCACCGGGGCGTCGGCGTCGATCGTGTGCATCCGCACGCGCGGCGTCATGACGTCGTCGGCGCGCCGGTCGCCGAACGCGAGGGATCGCTGCAGGAGCGTCGCCGTCTCGCTCGCGAGGAACCCCTCCTTCGCGGACCGGTCGACGAGCGACGCGAGCTCCTCGGCGGAGCGGGCGGAGGCGAGCTCCTCCTGCGGCTCGATGCCCAGCCGGCGGAGCACCGCGTTCGCGGTGCCGTTCGTCCCGCGGATGATCGCCGCGGTCGAGCGCGCGAACCCGCGCTGGAAGCGCTGCACGGCGCGGGCGGTCGCCATCGGCCGGGCGATCGCGAGGTTCTTCGGGACGAGCTCCCCGAAGATCATCGTCACGCCGGTGGCGAGCGCGAGGGCGATGACGATCGCGACGCCGCGCGCGCCGTCCTCGCCGAGGCCGACCGACTCGAGCGGCCCGTCGATCAGCCGGGCGATCGACGGCTCGGCCATGAAGCCGATCGCGAGGTTCGTCGCGGTGATCCCGACCTGGGCGGCCGAGAGCTGCGTCGAGAGCGAGCGGAGCGCGGAGAGGATGCCCTCCGCGCCGCGGTCGCCGTCGGCGGCGGCCCGCTCGACGGACGAGCGGTCGACGGTGATGAAGGAGAACTCGGCGGCGACGAAGGCGCCGCAGGCGGCCACCAGCGTGAGCGCGCCGAGGATGAGGAGCGCTTCGATCATCGCGCCTCTCGGGGGTGCCCCTCGCCGAGGAGGGGCTCGGAACTAGAGCTGGAGTCGTCGTCCATGGCGGGCGGCGAGGGGCGGCACTGGTGCGAGGATACACGTCGCGCCGACGTCATCCGAGACGTCTCGCGGCCTCAGCTCGCTTCGCCTCGTACATCGCCTCGTCGGCGGCGGCGATCGCCGCGGAGACCGACGTCTCCGTGCCCGGAGGCACGGTCGTCACGCCGATGCTCGCGGTGAGGCCGCGCGGGGCGACGGCGACCTCGTCCGCCGCCCGCCGGACCGTGCCGCGCACGTCGCGAGCGACCCTCTCGGCCGCCACCGGACAGGAGCCGCGCAGGAGGAGGGCGAACTCGTCGCCTCCCAGCCGCGCGAGCAGGTCCTCGGCCCGCGTCCGGCCGGCGAGCGCGCGGGCGATGGCGACGAGCGTCGCGTCACCCGCGAGGTGGCCGTGGCGGTCGTTGACCTCCTTGAACCCGTCGAGGTCGATGAGGAGGAGCGAGAGCCCGGCGCGGCCGCGGGCCGCGGCCGCGAGCTCGCGGCCGAGCTCCTCCTCGAGCCGGCGCCGGTTCGCGAGACCGGTGAGCGCGTCGTGCTCGGCGAGCCGGCGCAGCTTGTCCTCGAGCGCGGTCCTGGCAGTGATGTCCTGGAACTGCCCGAGCCACGCGAGCGGCAGCCCGGCGGCGTCGCGGACGAACGTGAGGTTCGCGATCACCCACCGGACCTCGCCGCACGGGCGCACGAAGCGCTTCTCGCCCTGCCAGGTGTCGGCCTCCCCTCCGAGGATGCGCCACGCCGCCTCGACGTCGCGCTCCCGGTCGTCGGGGTGGGTCAGCTCCTGATCGCGGCGACCGAGCAGCTCGTGCTCGTCTCGGCCGAGCAGGCGGCAGAGCGCCGTGTTCACGCGGACGTACTCTCCGTCGGTGTTGAAGAAGGCCATGCCGATCGGCGCGGAGTCGAAGGCCGCCTCGACGAGCCGCCTGCGGTCGGCGGGGTCGGCGTGATCCCTCGTCGCCTCGATCTCGCGCAGGACGAGGATCTCCATGTCCTCGCCGTGCGGTCGCCGCTCGACGCTCACCGACACGGGCGTGCCGTTCGCGCGGACGACACGCGCCCTCGCTCCGGCCGGGACGAGCGCGTCGAGCTCGCGACCGGTCGGCTCCGTCCCGAACAGGCCGGCGGCGAGGCGACTGGCGCCCACGACGACGCCGTCGCGGGCGAGGAGGGCGGGGACCGGCAGGTCCCGCAGGAGGCCTCGATCAGGGTCGGCGATCCGCACGTCGTCTCACGACGTGCTCATCGGCCCCCGGGGCCCACGGCTTGAGATCTCTTGCGACCGGCTGCGCGGTTCCCGGCCCGGCGGGGAGCCGGCCGGGGTCAGGCGGGGACCTGCGGGTCGACGTCGGCGGCGGCCTGCGCGCGCTCGACGGCGGCGTGGGTCTCGGCCTTCGTCGCCTTGCGGCGGGCGCGGAGCAGCTCGACGGCGATCGGCAGGACGGAGAGGCCCACGATCCCGATGAGCATGAACTCGATGTTCTTCTCGACGAACTCGACCTGGCCGAGGGCGTGGCCGAGCGAGGTGACGCCGACGCCCCAGGCGACGGCGCCGATGACGTTGTAGGTGACGAAGGTGCGGTACCGCATCCGCGAGACGCCGGCCATGACGGGAGCGAAGGTCCGGACGATCGGGACGAAGCGCGCGAGCACGATCGTGCGGGCCCCGTACTTCTCGAAGAACGCGGCGGACTTGTCGACGTACTCCGCGCGGAAGAACCGGCTGTCGGGCCTGTTGAAGACGGCGGGGCCGGCCTTGCGGCCGATCGCGTAGCCGACCTGGTCACCGGCGATCGCCGCGATCGGGATGAGCACGAGGAGGACCGGGAGGTCGGCGATCCGGTCGTTCGCCGAGAGGAGTCCGGCGGTGAAGAGGAGCGAGTCCCCCGGCAGGAAGAAGCCGACGAGGAGTCCGGACTCGACGAAGACGATCGTGAGCAGGCCGATGAGGCCGAACGTGTCGATGAGCCGCTCGGGGTCCAGCCAGTCCGGCCCGAGGGCGATCGGCACGGTCAGGGAGCCGAGCGCGAGCACTGGTGGAGGGTAGCGGTCGACGCGGCCGGACGGTCCGGACCGGCCACGCGACGGGAGGCCGGCGTCCTACGGATTGAGGGTGCGTCGGAGCAGCGCGTAGGACCCGGCGGCGAGGATCGCGCAGAGCAGGAAGAGGCCGAAGGACCCGGCGCCGACGACGGAGAGCACGAGGAGCACGGCCGAGGCGACGCCGAGGCCGCCGGTGGTGAGGGTGAGGGCGTAGGCCCGGGATTCCCGCTCGCGGCGCGTGAGATTGCTCATGTCCCAGAGACTACGGACCGGTCTCGACGATGGCGTGAGATCCGGGCGCGATGACGGTTGGAGTGACATGACGAAGCTCCTCACCGTCCTCGCGGCGGACCTCGCCGGCGGCACCTGGCGCCCGGCGTCCCCGGTCGACGCGGCTCCGACCGACTCCCCCGGCCCGGCGGCCGTCGCCCTCGACGACCGCGGCTCTGGCCGCCCCGGCGCGCCGCCGGTGAGCACGGCGGCTACCGTGCGGGGGGTGATCGCGCAGAGCGTCCTGGTGAGCGTGCTCAACCGCCTCGGCGGGAGGACGGACAGCGTCGCGGCGAGCCGCGACCTCGTCGGCCTCGCGCCCGCGCACCTCCCGATCGTGTGCGTCGCCACGGACGCCGCCGGGGCCACGACCATCACCGCGCTCAGCGTCGAGGAGCTCATGACGCGCCACCTCGGGCAGGAGCTCGAGGTCATCGAGCTGCTCCACGCGATCGCCCGCGAGGGCTCGGTCAGGGCCGCCGTCGTCCCCGGCCTCGACGAGTGCTTCTGGACGACTCGCGACCCGAAGGACGTCGCGCGGCTCGTCGTGCAGTGGGCGCTCGACCACCCGGAGGCGGGCTTCGGCGAGGAGGCCTTCGCGATCGCCCGCACCGCGCTCGAGGGCTGATCCTCACCCGGCGGCCGGGTCCGCCCGCGCGCCGTCGCCGAGGGGGACCGCGATCGTGACGACCGTTCCCTCCCCCCTCCGGCTCTCGACCCGCAGGCGGCCGCCGACGAGCTCGACGCGCTCGCGCATCGTCCGCAGGCCGAAGCGGTCGGGCGCCGCCGCCGAGGGGTCGAAGCCGCGGCCGTCGTCACGGACCATGAGGTGGGCCCATCGCGCCTCGCCGGAGCCGAGCACCTCGACGACGACGTCCACCCGCGAGGCGCCGGAGTGCCGGGCGGCGTTGACGATCGCCTCGACCGCCGCGCGGTAGACCTGCTCCTCGACGTCCGCCGCGAGGGGAAGCCGCTCGGGAGGCGCCACGACCTCGACCTCGACGCCGTGGCGCGCCGCGCTGGCCGCCGCGTGGGTGCGCAGGGCCCGCACGAGCCCCTCGCCGGCGAGAGCATGCGGCCGCAGCTCGAGGAGGAGCGCCCGCAGCTCGGCGAGGGCCCCGCTCGCGAGCGTCGCGAGCTCGTCGACGGCGCGGCGCACCGCCGGATCGGGCGGCGCCGGCCCCCGGTCGAGCGCGACCTGCGCGGTCCTCGCCTGGAGGGACATCGAGAAGAGGGCCTGCGAGACGGAGTCGTGCAGCTCACGTGCGAGCCGCGCGCGTTCGTCGGCTGCGCTCGACCCGTCGCGCCCCGCATCGGCGAGCAGGATCGCGATTCCCCCGACCTCGGGGTGCCGGCGGAGATCGACGGCACGGGCCGAGACGCGGCGCACCGCGCCCCCGTCGCCGACGAGCCGGAGCGCCGCGGGGCCGGCGCGGGAGACCTCGCGCGCCCCGAGCGCCGCGAGGAGCGCGCGGTGGGCGGGCCTGTCCTCCGGATGGATGCGCGCCTCCCACGGGGCCCGGAGCAGCTCGGCGAGGGCGACGCCGCTGAGCCGCGCCGCCGCCGGGCTCGCGAGGAGGAGCCGGCCCTCCTCGTCGAGGACGACGAGCGCGTCGTCCTCGACGTCGACCGGCGCCGGCTGCGTGGCGTCGTCGTCGCCGCTGCT
>NZ_JBLKKY010000115.1:0-6681 GCF_059438195.1 Paraconexibacter sp. | reverse complement strand
TCGGGTGCGCCGTCGCGCCGGCGGCGCAGCCGGTCGGTCGCGGGCGAGGACGGCCCGTGCCGCCGGGCGCGGGCGTCGAGCACGACGCCGCCGCCGAGGGTGTCGGGCGGCGCGTGGCGGCGCACCACGACGTGGTCCCGGTCACGGGCGAGCACGGGGCGCTCGAGCCGCAGCTGCCAGAGGTCCTCCCCGAGGTGCGCGGCGCGGCCGGCGACGTCGCGCGTCCCGTGGTGGACCTGGATGCGCTCGCCGTGTCGTGCCGCCGGGACGTCGAGCCGGCAGTCGAGCACGTCGGTCTCGCGCAGCGCGCCGTCGACGCTCACGGCGTCGCCGCGCGCGAGGTCGCGGGTGCGGACGCCCGCGAGGTCGATCGCGACGCGCTGCCCCGGCGCGGCGACGGTCGCGGCCGCGCCGTGCACCTCGAGTCCGCGGACGCGCGCCGGGATCTCGCGCGGGAGGATCGTCACCCGGTCGCCCTCGCGGAGCGCGCCCGACCGCAGGGTCCCGGTGACGACCGCGCCGCGGCCCGCGACGGTGAAGACCCGGTCGACGTGGAGGATCGGGGGGCCTGCGTCGTCGTCCGCGGCGGGCGGGCAGCGCCTCGCCGCCGCGTCGAGCGCGGCGCGCAGCTCGCCGACGCCGTCGCCGCTGCGGCCGTCGCACGCGACGACCGCGGCGCCGGGGACGAGAGCGCGGGCCTCTCCGACCGCGCGGGCGGGGTCCGCGACCGCGCTCTTCGTCACCGCGACGACGCCGACCTCCACGTCGAGCGCGCGGAGCACGGCGAGGTGCTCGCGCGTCTGCGGCATGACGCCGTCGTCGGCGGCGACGACGAGGAGGAAGAGGTCGATCCCCGTCGCGCCCGCGACCATCGTGCGGACGAACCGCTCGTGGCCCGGGACGTCGACGACCGAGAGTCGTCGTCCCGACGGCAGCCGCAGCGGGGCGTAGCCGAGCGTGATCGTCATGCCGCGCCGCGCCTCCTCGGGGAGGCGGTCGGCCCACACGCCGGTGAGCGCCTGCACGAGCGTCGTCTTCCCGTGGTCGATGTGACCGGCGGTGCCGAGGACGAGCGGCGCGTCGCTCATCGGACTGCCGCCGGGGGGAGGACGGAGCGGCGAAGGAGTCGAACCTTCCCGACGCGCCGCGCGCGCCGCCGACGGCTTTGAAGGCCGTTCGGGGCACCGGCCCCGGGCCGCTCCACGAGGCCGAGGCGCGTCATATCACGCGGATCGTGCCGGGGTCGCCGTGGACGAGGCGGCCGACGACCGGGCCGGGGATCCGCGGCGCCGCCTCGTCGCCGACCGCGACGAGGAGCCCGCCCGAGGTCGTCGCGTCGCTGAGGAGGCGCCGCCTCCAGGCCGGCACGTCCTCGGCGAAGTGCGTGAAGCCCGCGGCCCACTCGGCGTTGCGGCGGCTGCCGCCCGAGACGCCGCTCGCGTCAGCGAGCAGCGCGTCGACGCCCTCGATCGCCGGGACGGCGCACGCGTCGATCTCGGCGGCGACGCCGCTCTCACGCGCGAGGTGGTGGAGGTGACCGAGGAGGCCGAAGCCGGTGACGTCCGTCGCGCCACGGGCTCCGGCGGCGCGTGCCGCGGCTGCCGCGTCGGCGTTGAGGGCCGTCATCGTCTCGACGGCGGCGGCGAGGATCGCGTCGTCGGCGCCGCCGCGCTTGCGCGCCGTCACGATCGCGCCGACGCCGAGCGGCTTCGTGAGGACGAGGGCGTCGCCCGCTCGCCCACCGGCGTTGGTCGTCATCGTCGCCGGGTCGACCGTGCCCGTCACGGCGAGCCCGTACTTCGGCTCGTCGTCGGCGATCGAGTGGCCTCCGACGATCTGCGCCCGCGCGGCGGTCACGACGTCCGTCCCGCCGCGGAGGATCTCCCGCAGCACGTCGGGGCCGAGCGCCTCGAGGGGGAAGGCGACGACGTTGAGCGCGGTGTGCGGGGTGCCGCCCATCGCGTAGACGTCGGAGAGGGCGTTCGCCGCGGCGATCCGGCCGAAGTCGTAGGGGTCGTCGACGAGCGGCGTGAAAAAGTCGATGGTCTGGACGAGCGCGAGGTCGTCGCGGAGCGCGAAGACGGCGGCGTCGTCCCCCGTCGCGGACCCCACGAGGAGTCGTGCGTCCGTCGCCGCGGGAAGCCCGCCGACGACGGGGAGCAGGTCGGCCGCCGGGATCTTGCAGCCGCAGCCCGCGCCGGCGGCGAGGCTCGTGAGGGCAGGGGCGGGCGACGGAGGCACGGGCACCGCATTCCCTCCCCCGTCGCGTCCTAGTCGTCGGCCGCCTCCCGCCGCTGTAGTGGTTATGCGCCATCGGCCCCGGGAAACGCGCCCACATGACGACGAACACGATCGCCATCCCCGCCTTCTCCGTAGGGGGCTTCTTCCTCATCCTCCTCGTCATCGTCGTGATCGTCGGCGCCGTCGTCTTCTTCACCGGCCTCGGCGGCAAGCTCGAGAGCGAGCGTGGGAAGACGGCGCCCGGTGACAGCCCTCACGACCGCACGGACCGTGAGGCGGGCGCCGGCGGCCGGCCCTCCCACACCGAGGTCGACGACCCGTCGAAGTCGACGGGCGAGAACCCTGCGCGCCGGTCCCGCCAGCCCCTCATGGGTCGCGAGGACCACTGAGCTGCGCCTCGGCGTCGCGCTCGCGGCGGCTCTCGAGGAGGAACGTCGCGACCGCGCCCGCGAGCGCGGCGATGATGACGAGGCCGACGGCGAACCCGGCGAGCATCACGAGCCGTCCCGCGCCGGTCTCGGGGTACGGGTTCGCCTGGGAGCCGATGACGTCGGCGCCCGCCCACAGGAGCGCGTCCCCGAAGGTGGCGAACGTCCCCTCGCCGCGCTCGGCGAGCCAGGCGAGCTGCGCGATCGCGAGGGTCGAGATCCCCGCGAGCCCGGCGAGGTAGCCGGTCCGCGAGCCGAGCAGGCTGCGCGCGACGCCGGTCGCGCGATAGCTGCTCGAGAGGACGCGCGCGGCGGGCAGTGCGCGGCCGAGACGCAGGAGCGCGCCGAGCCGGAGGATCCGCAGCGTGGGCACGAGGAGCATGAGGACGGCGAGCCAGTGCCGGCGGACGAACCTCACGCGCGACGGCGCGAGGAGCGCGCG
Source organism: Paraconexibacter sp. (assembly GCF_059438195.1). Classification (NCBI taxonomy): domain Bacteria; kingdom Bacillati; phylum Actinomycetota; class Thermoleophilia; order Solirubrobacterales; family Paraconexibacteraceae; genus Paraconexibacter; species Paraconexibacter sp. The sequence goes on along the minus strand of NZ_JBLKKY010000115.1, from coordinate 3,570 downwards.
AGCCGCGAAGTCGACGACGAAGACGCCCCAGATGACGAGGCCGGCCGTCGTGAGCGCACGGCTCCACGACGAGGAGAGGCCCGGGTTGGAGAGCTCGAAGGCGACGAGCATCGCGAACGCGATCCCGAGGAACGCCATGACCGGGTCGGCGCGCTCGGTGGCCCGCGCCAGCCATCGCTCGTAGGCGGCGTCGTCGGGGCTGGAGCCGCGGCGCGGCCGCGGGATGTCGGTCGGGTCGTCGGGCTCGCACCCGCCGCCCGAGGCCTCGAGGGTCGCGCGGGCGAGCGCGCCCTCGGGTTCAGCGGCGCTCATCGGCCTCGGCGCCGGATTCGCCGATCGTCCAGGTCGCGAGGCGGGCGAGCGGTCCGCGCCCGGCCTGCGTCCCGAGCTTCACGACGACGATGAGCCCGGTCGTCGTCGCAAGTCCGGCGAGCAGCCGGACCCACCACTCGCCGCTGACGCCGAGGCCGACCGTGACGCCCGTGCTCACGAGGACGCCGAGCAGCGTGATCCCGCCGGTCGTGAGGGTGACGCTCCTGTCCGTGCGCTGACTCACGTGGGTTCCCTACCCGGTCCTCTCGCTCGTCGCACGCGGGGCGATCTCAGGGGGCGTGCCCCGACGAAACACGACATCATGGTGCGTAGGTTGGCGCGCGCACACCGAACGAACGCACGAATCCCAGGGGGGCTCATGACACGCAAGACGATGCGTCGCGCCGCGATGGCGGCGGTCGCCGCGCTCGCGCTCGCGGCCGGCGGCTGCGGCGACGACGACGAGGACGAGGCGGGCGCCGGGGCGTCGGCGGTCGCGGCCGAGACGACCGGGACGCCCGAGTCGGCGCCCGAAGGCGGGGCGTCCGCCACGCCCGAGCTTCCCGACGAGCCGCCCGCAGCGGCTCCGGACGAGGCGATCGCCTGTCTCGAGGGCAAGGGGTACACGGCGTCGATCGGCCGCGCGGTGGAAGACGACGTGAAGGCGGCGACCGGCCTCGTCGACATGGTCGTGATCACCGGGGCCGACGGAGCCGGCTCGATCTCCTACTTCGAGGACAACGCCGCGTCGCTCGAGGCCGCGACCGCGGAGAACCCGCCGTCGGGCTCGGTGTCCGCGCGCAAGTCGAACACCTACTGGGTGTTCGTCGGCAGCGACCTGCAGAAGGCGACGAAGGACATCTCGACCTGCCTTTGAGGCCCGTCCGGGCGCGGTGGGACTTTTCCGCCGCGCCCGGATAGGTTGAGGGGGTGGAGGCCGGAGGGCGCCACCCCGTCCAGCTCATCGAGCGTGAGGAGGAGCTGCGTCGCCTCGGCGACGTCGTCGACGCCTCCGTCGAAGGCCGCGGCGGCGCCGCGGCGATCATCGGGCCCGCCGGGATCGGCAAGACCGCGCTGCTGCGGGCGGTCGCCGACGTCGCCCGCGAGCGCTGCGACGTGCTCCACGCGAGGGGCGGCGACATCGAGTCGTCGATCGCGCTCGGCGCGATCCGCGAGCTGCTCTCACCGGCGGTCACCGGCCTCGACGACGCGCTGCGCGCGGAGCTCGCGGACGGTCCGGGGGACGTCGCGGTCCGGCTCGTCACCGGCACGTCCGCGATCCCGGCCCCCGACGCTGCGCTCGCCGTCGCCCACGGCGTCTTCTGGCTGCTCACCCGACTCGGCGAGCGTCGGCCCGTCGTCGTCCTCGTCGATGACGCGCACCTCCTCGACGCCGCCTCGCGGGACGTCCTCGGCTATCTCACACGGCGCCTCGAAGGCCAGCGGCTCGCCGTCATCCTCGCGGCCCAGCCGGTCGGCGACCTCGGCCCGCTCGACGCGCCGCGCGACGTCGTCTCCGTGACCCCCGCCCCGCTCGGCACGGAAGGCGTGCGGCATCTCGTCCGCGACGTGCTCGGCGCCGCTGTGCGTGACGAGGTCTGCGACGCGTGTCGGGATGCGAGCGGCGGCAACCCGTACCTGCTCGTCGAGCTCCTCGCGAGCGCGGACGAGCGCGGGCTCGGCGGGGCGGACGCCGTGCGCGAGCTCGCCGCCGCGGCCTCCGGGGGCCTGCAGCGGGAGACCGCGGCGCGACTCGACCGCCTCGGCGCCGGCGCGCGCGACGTCGCACGCGGTCTCGCGGTCCTCGAGCGCGCCGAGCTGCCCGTGATCGCGGCCCTCGTCGGCGGCGGCGAGGGCGAAACCGCGGAGGCGCTCGGCGTCCTCGAGCGCGCCGGGCTCGTCGACGCGATCGACGGGGTGCTCGCCTTCGCGCAGCCGATGCTGCGCTCGGCCGTTCTCGCGACCGTCGGCGCGGCGGAGCGCGACCGCCTCGACGCGCGGGCGGCCGAGATCCTCGCCGCCCGCGGGACGGCCGATCGGGCCGCCGCCCACCTGCTCGCGTGCGCGCCGCGTGGCCACGCGTGGGCCGTCGACCTCCTCCGGGGCGAGGCCGAGCGAGCGCTCGCGGCCGGCGCGCCGCAGAGCGCGGTCGCGATGCTCGAGCGCGCGCGGGCCGAGGCGCCCCACCCGCCCCCCGGCCTCCTCGCCGATCTCGGCCGGGCGCGCCTCGGCCTCGGTGACCCGGCCGGCCTCGAGGCGCTCGCCGCGGCGCTCGCGGGCGCCGAGGATCCCGTCGAGCGCGCCCGGATCGTCGCGGCGATGGCGAGCGCCGAGCTCTCGGTCGGCGAGGTCCCGGGCGGTCTCGGTCGGCTGCGCGCGGCGCTCGACGAGACGGATCCCGGCAGCCCCGAGGAGGGCGTGCTCCTCTCCGGCTACCTCGGCGCGACCCACGCCGCGTTCGTGGCGCATGCGCGGGCGCGCTTCCAGGGCCGCGCGGACGTCCTCCGCGCCCGGGGCGAGACCGTCGATGCGCCGACGCTCGCGAACCTCGCGGTCATCCGCTTCATGGCGGGCGAGCCCGCCGATCGCGTCGCGGAGGCGACCCGCGAGGTGCTCGCGCGGCCCGACGCGGCGGCATGGGTCGGCGCCGGCCCGCCTCCGTACGCGATGGCCGCGTGGGCGCTCGCCGGCGCCGATCGCTTCGCCGAGGCGGAGGACGCTCTCGACCGCCTCGTCGCGACCGCCCGCCGGTCCGGCTCGCATCTCCTCCTCGAGCTCGCGATCGACACCCGCGTGTACAGCCGGTGGCGGCGAGGCGACCTCGCGGGTGCCGAGGCCGACGCCGAGCGGGTCATCGAGCTGAGCGCGATGGGGTGGGAGCACCCCGTCGTTCCGGTGCGATGGGCCCTCTCCGACGTGCTCCTCGACAAGGGCCGCCCCGACGCCGCCGCCGACGTGCTCGCACCGGTCGGGCCGCTCCTCGAGGAAGGGCCGCCGGCGATCGAGCGGGCGTGGGCGCTGCTGGCCGACTCCCGTCTCGCCCGTGAGACCGGCGACCCGCGGCGGGCGCTGCGCCGCGCGCTCGCCGCGGGCGAGATCGCCGCGGCCCTCGGCGTCCGCAACCCGGCGGCGCTGCCGTGGGCCTCTGCCGAGGCCGAGGCCGCCGAGGCGCTCGGCGACGCCGACCGCGCGGTCGCGGCCGCCGACGACGAGCTCGCTCGCGCCGAGGCGTTCGGCGCGCCGCGCACGGTGGCCGCG
>NZ_JBLKKY010000114.1:0-6875 GCF_059438195.1 Paraconexibacter sp. | reverse complement strand
GCCGCGCTCGGCGGGCGGTCGCTCGGCCGCGCCGCTGCCGTCGTCGAGGAGCGCCTCGCGCACGGCGACCTCGACGGCGCGCGCGCCGCACTCCCCGCGCTCGTCGGCCGCGACGTCGCGGACCTCGACAACGACGAGGTCGCCCGTGCCGTCGTCGAGTCGGTCGCCGAGAACACGAGCGACGCCGTCCTCGGCGTCGTCGTGTGGGGGGCGCTCGCGGGACCCGCCGGGGTCGTCGCCTTCCGGGCCGCGAACACGCTCGACGCAATGGTCGGCCACCGCACGCCGCGCCACGCGCGCTTCGGGTGGGCGAGCGCGCGCCTCGACGACGCGCTGTGTTGGCCCGCCGCGCGGCTCACCGTCCTCCTCGCCGCGGCCTGTGCGCCGCTCGTCGGGGGCCGACCGGCCGCCGCACTGCGCGCCGCCCGCCGCGAAGGCCGCGCGCACCCCTCCCCGAACGCGGGGCGCGTCGAGGCCGCGTTCGCCGGCGCGCTCGGGCTGCGCCTCGGCGGCCCCGTCGCCTACTCCGGCCGCGTCGAGCACCGGCCGCGCCTCGGTGATGGTCGCCCCCCGACCCCGGACGACATCGCCCGCGTCGTGCGACTCGCCGACGCCGTCGGGCTCGCCGCGACCGTCGTCTGCGCTCTCGTCGGGAGGCGACGGTGACGGGCGCGCTCCTCGTCTGCGGCACCCACTCCGACGCAGGGAAGTCGCTCGTCGTCGCCGGCCTCTGCCGCTGGCTGCACCGCCAAGGCGTCCGCGTCGCCCCGTTCAAGGCGCAGAACATGGCGCTCAACAGCGTCGTCACGCCGGGCGGCGCGGAGATCGGCCGCGCGCAGGCCGTCCAGGCCGCCGCCGCCGGCGTCGCGCCCGAGGCGGCGATGAACCCGATCCTCATCAAGCCTTCCGGCGTCCGTCACAGCCAGGTCGTCGTCGACGGGACCCCGTGGATGGACACCGACGCGCGCAGCTACCAGGCCCGCAAGGCAGAGCTCGTCCCCGTCGTGCGTCGCGCGCTCGCCGACCTGCGCTCCCGCTACGACGTCGTCGTCTGCGAGGGCGCGGGCAGCCCCGCGGAGACGAACCTGCGCGCCGCGGACCTCGCGAACATGGGGCTCGCCCGGGACGCCGGGCTCCCCGTCCTCCTCGTCGGAGACATCGACCGCGGCGGCGTCCTCGCCTCGCTCACCGGCACGCTCGCCGTCCTCGACCCCGCCGACCAGGCGCACGTCGCGGCGTTTCTCGTCAACAAGTTCCGCGGCGACGAGGCGATCCTCGCCCCAGGGCTCGACGACCTCCGCGCCCGCACCGGACGCCCCACGCTCGGCGTCCTGCCGTTCCTCGAGGACCTGTGGCTCGACGTCGAGGACTCGCTCGCCCTCGACGCCTCGCGCCCCACCGCCGCCGTCGAGGTCGCCGCGTCCGACGTCCTCGACGTCTGCGTCGTGCGGCTGCGATGGATGAGCAACTTCACCGACGCGGACGCGCTCGCCGCCGAGCCCGGCGTCCGCGTGCGCTTCACCCGCAGCCCGGCGGACGTCGCGCGCGCCGATCTCGTCGTCCTGCCCGGCACGAAGGCGACCGTCGAGGACCTCGCGCGGCTCCGGGCCGACGGTCTCGACCGTGCGCTCGCCGATCGCGCCGCCGCCGGAGGGCCGATCCTCGGGATCTGCGGCGGGTTCCAGATGTTCGGCGAGCGCATCGTCGACGACGTCGAGTCTCGCGCCGGCACCGTCGACGGCCTCGGCCTGCTCGCCGTGACGACGACGTTCGCGCCCTCCAAGGTCCTGCGCGAGCGCACCGGTCACTCGCCGCACCTCCAGGCGCCCGCCGGCGGCTACGAGATCCGGCACGGACGACCCGCCGCGGCCCCCGGCGCGACGCCGCTCCTCGTCGCCGACGACGGCGAGCCCGACGGCTGCGTCGTCGGACCGGTGATGGGGACGTCGTGGCACGGCGTCCTCGAGCACGACGACCTGCGGCGCGCGCTGCTGCGCGCGGTCGCCGTCACCCGCGGACGCACGTTCGCCCCCGGGACCGAGTCGTTCGCCGCCGTGCGCGCCCGGCACCTCGACCGCCTCGGCGACCTCGTCGCCGACCACTGCGACGCCGCCGCGCTCACCGACCTCATCACGTCCGGCGCCCCCGCCGGGCTGCCGACCCTCGACCTGCGACTCCGGGAGGCCACGTGCTCCGCCTCGTGACGACCGCCGACACCGAGATCCTCGCGACCGCCTCGGCGGTCCGCCGGCTCCCGGACGACTTCCCCGCGGTCCGCTGCGCGAACCCGCGCGGCACGACCGACATCGACCCGTTCCTCGACGACGTCCTCGACGGCGCGCGGGTCGTCGTCGCGCGGATCCTCGGCGGTCGCCGCGGCTGGGAGGGCGGCGTCGACCGGCTCGCCGAGCGCTGCCGCGAGGCGGGCGTCGCGCTCGTCGCACTCGGGGGCGAGTCGACCCCCGACGCCGAGATGACCGCGCTCTCGACCGCCGCGTCGGGCACGGTCGCCCAGGTCGGCGAGTACCTCTCCGCCGGGGACGTCGACAACGTCGAGCAGCTCCTGCGGTTCCTCGCCGACACGTTCCTCCTCGAGGGCTGGGGCTTCGAGGAGCCACGTCCCGTCGCGACGCACGGGGTCTACGTCCCGGGCCGCGGGGACGTCACGCTCGGCGAGGCGCTCGCCGGTCGCGATCCCGACCGGCCGGTCGTCGGCGTCACCTTCTACCGCGCGCACCGACTCACCGGCAACACCGCGTTCGTCGATGCGCTCTACGCCGCGATCGAGCGGGCGGGCGGACATCCCGTCGCCGTGTGGGCCGACACCCTGCGCCGCGGCCGTGACGACGGGCGCGTCGCCGCGCTCGAGCTGCTCGACGGGCACGTCGACGCCCTCGTCACGACGATGCTCGCGACCGGCGGCTCGCACGCCGGCGATGCCTCGGCCGGCGGCGAGGACGGGGAGATGGCGTGGGACGCCGCGGCGATCGAGGCGCTCGACGTCCCCGTCGCGCAGGCGCTCACCGTCACCCGCTCCCGGGCCTGGTGGGAGTCCGGCGGCGAGGGTCTCGCGCCGCTCGACGCCGCGACCCAGGTCGCGATCCCCGAGTTCGACGGCCGGATCATCGGCGGCCCGGTGAGCTTCAAGGAGGCCGACCCCGAGGGTGAGGACGCGGCGCTCGTCGGCACCGCCGTGCCGCGCTACGTCCCCGACGAGGAGCGTTGCGACCGCCTCGCCGGGCTCGTCCTGCGTCACGCCCGCCTGCGCGACGCCTTCGCCACCGGCCCGCGCCGGATCGCGATCGTCCTCACCGCCTTCCCGACGAAGCACGCGCGGGTCGGGATGGCCGTCGGGCTCGACACCCCCGCGAGCGCCATCGCCCTCCTCCACCGCCTTTGCGCCGACGGCGTCCGGGTCGAGGACGTCCCCGAGGACGGCGACGCGCTCATGCACCGGCTCATCGAGGCGGGCGGACACGACCCCGAGTTCATCACCGACGCCCAGCTCGCCGCGGCCCCGCTGCGCATCGCGGCCGCCGACTACGAGGCGTGGTTCGCGGGTCTGCCCGAGGACCTGCGGACCTCGGTCGTCGAGCGCTGGGGCGCCGCGCCCGGGGACCGCTACCGGGACGGCGACGACCTCGTCGTCGCGGGCATCGAGCTCGGCGACGTCGTCGTGCTCATCCAGCCCCCGCGCGGCTACGGCGACGATCAGGTCGGCATCTACCACGACCCCGAGCTGCCTCCCGCCCACCACTACCTCGCCGCCTACCGGTGGCTCGACGCGCACTGGGGAGCGGACGCGATCGTCCACCTCGGCAAGCACGGGACGCTCGAGTGGCTGCCGGGCAAGATGCTCGCGCTCTCGCGCTCCTGCGCGCCGGACGCCGCACTCGGCGACGTGCCGCTCGTCTACCCGTTCGTCGTCAACGACCCGGGCGAGGGCGCGCAGGCGAAGCGCCGCGCGCACGCCGTCGTCGTCGACCACCTCGTCCCGCCGATGATGCGGGCGGAGTCCTACGACGAGCTCGCCGACCTCGAGGCGCTGCTCGACGAGTACGCGCGGCTCGAGGTCCTCGACCCCTCGAAGCTCCCCGGTCTCGGCGCCCGGATCTGGGAGGCGATCCGCGCGGCGAACCTCCATGAGGACCTCGGCATCGACGCCGATGCCGACGCGCACGACGCGGGCGAGCTCGTCGAGCATCTCGACGGCTACCTGTGCGAGGTGAAGGACGTCCAGATCAAGGACGGTCTCCACGTCCTCGGCGCGCCGCCCGAGGGCCCGCAGCTCCGCGGGCTCGTCGCCGCGATCGCCCGTCACGGCAGCGGTGGGACCCCGGGCCTGCGGGACGCCGTCGGCGCCGCGCTGCGCACCGACGACGCCGACCGGATGGAGGCAGCGCAGCAGGCGCTCCTCGTCGCGCTCGCCGAGCACGACTGGTCGCTGGATCGCGTCGACGACGTCGTGCGGGGCGGGCTCGGGACCCGCGACGACGGTGTCGCCGCCGCGCTGCGCCTCGTCTGCGAGCGCATCGTCCCGGGCATCCGCGGCGCGACCGACGAGCTCGAGAACGTCGTGCGCGCGCTGCGCGGCCGGCACGTCCCGGCCGGGCCGTCCGGCGCGCCCACCCGCGGCCGGCTCGACGTCCTGCCGACCGGGCGCAACTTCTACACGGTCGATCCGCGCGCTCTCCCCTCCGAGCTCTCGTGGCAGACGGGCGTCCGCCTCGCCGACGCGCTCCTCGACCGCCACCGCGCCGAGACCGGCGAGCTGCCGCGCACCGTGGGCCTCGTCGCCTGGGGGACGGCGGCGATGCGCACCCAGGGCGACGACGCGGCGGAGGTGCTCGCGCTCCTCGGCGTGCGGCCGAGGTGGAACGCGAGCTCGAAGCGCGTCACCGGCCTCGAGGTGATCGACCTCGACGAGCTCGGCCGCCCGCGGATCGACGTCACCCTGCGCATCAGCGGCTTCTTCCGCGATGCCTTCCCCCACCTCCTCACGCTCCTCGACGACGCGGTCGCGACCGTCGCGGCGCTCGACGAGCCCGACGAGGCGAACTTCGTGCGCGCCCACAGCCGGGCCCGCGCCGCCGAGCTCGCCGGCGACCTCGACGAGGCCGCCGCGTGGCGCGAGGCGACGACCCGCATCTTCGGCTCGAAGCCCGGCACCTACGGCGCCGGCCTCGGACAGCTCCTCGAGACGCGTGACTGGCGCGAGGACCGCGACATCGCCGCCGTCTACGAGGCGTGGGGAGGCTTCGCCTACGGCCGCGGCCTCGACGGCGCCCCGGCGGCCGAGGCGATGCGCGCGTGCTTCCGGAGGATCGACGTCGCGGTGAAGAACATCGACTCGCGCGAGCACGACCATCTCGACAGCGAGGACTACTCCGACTACCACGGCGGGATGATCGCGACGGTCCGCGCGCTGAGCGGCCGCGATCCCGCCGCGTACCTCGGCGACAGCGCCGACCCGCGTCAGGTCCGCACGCGCACGCTCGCCGAGGAGACGCGGCGCATCTTCCGCGCCCGCGTCGCGAACCCGCGGTGGATCGGGTCGATGACCCGCCACGGCTTCAAGGGCGCCGCCGAGCTCGCCGCGACGGTCGACTACCTCTTCGCCTACGACGCGACGACCGACGTCGCGTCGGACTGGATGTACGAGCAGGTCGCCGACCGCTACCTCCTCGACGACGAGATCGCGGCCTTCATGGACCGCGCGAACCCGTGGGCGGCGCGCGGCATCGCCGAGAAGCTCCTCGAGGCGGCGGAGCGCGGCCTGTGGGCGGCGCCGGAGGCGGCGACGCTCGAGGCGATCCGCGACCGCTACCTCGCGCTCGAGGGAGACCTCGAGGAGGCCTCCGCGTGACCGCCACCACGTTCCCGCTGTCGGCCGTCGTCGGTCAGGACGATCTCGTCGAGGCGCTCCTCGTATGCGCGGTCGACCCGGGCGTCGGCGGCGTCCTCGTGCGCGGCGAGCGCGGGACGGCGAAGACGACGGCCGTCCGCGCGCTCGCCGCGCTGCTGCCGCCGGTCGCGGCGGCCGCCGGGCGCCGTGACGGCTTCGCCCCGGGCGACCGGGCGCCGGACGGCCCCGTCCCGGCCGACGCGGCGACCGAGCCCCGGCCCGCTCCGCTCGTCGACGTCCCCCTCGGGACGACGCTCGACCGACTCGTCGGCGCGGTCGACCTCGGCCGCGCGCTCGCGGGCGAGGCGGTGCTCGAGCCCGGCCTGCTCGCGCGCGCCCACCGCGGCGTCCTCTACGTCGACGAGGTGAACCTCCTCGCCGACCACCTCGTCGACGCCCTCCTCGACGCCGCCGCGACGGGCGTGTGCCGCGTCGAGCGCGAGTCCGCGTCGGTCGTCCACGACGCGCGGTTCGTGCTCGTGGGGACGATGAACCCGGAGGAGGGCGAGCTGCGCCCGCAGCTCCTGGACCGCTTCGGCCTCGGCGTCGAGGTGACGACGCCCGCCGACCCGTCGGTCCGTGCCGACGTCGTCCGGCGTCGCCTCGCCCACGACGCCGACCCCGCCGCGTCGCGGTCGCGGTGGGCCGACGACGAGGAGGCGCTGCGCGAGCGCATCGCCGCGGCCCGCGACCGGCTCGACGGCGTGCGACTCGGCGAGCGCGAGCTGCTGCAGATCACGGGGGCGTGCGGGCAGCTCGGGCTCGACGGCGTGCGCGGCGACGTCGTGTGCGCCCGCGTCGCCCGCGTGCTCGCGGCGCTCGGCGGGCGCGACGAGGTCGACGCCGAGCACGTGCGACGCGCCGCTCACCTCGCGCTCGCGCACCGGCGCCGTCGCGACCCGCTCGACGACGCCCCGTCGCTGTCGTTGATAGTGGCATCGCGTCAAATGCACCCGCGCTCGTTCGTTGG
>NZ_JBLKKY010000113.1:0-7009 GCF_059438195.1 Paraconexibacter sp. | reverse complement strand
CTGCCGGGTGCCGCCCGGCGAGCGCCGGCTGATGAGCGCCGGCTGATGAGCGCCCCCCGGCGAGCGCCGGCTGACGGGTGCCGCCCGGCGCACCGGGCGGCGGCACCGGCGCCCGCGCGGCGGGTGGGTCCGGCCCTAGGCGGCCCGGCGGCCGCTCTGCGCGGCCTTGCGCGGGCGGCGGCGGCGGGAGGAGCCGGAGCCGGACCGGCCGCCTCCGCCCTTGCTGCCGTTCCCGTTCCCGTTCCCGCGAGCCTGCTTCGGCGCGACGGCCGGGCGCATCCCGGCACCAGCGAGCGCCTCCTCCAGGGAGAGGTCGCGCGCGATGATCGCGATGTCCTTCTCCTGGTCGGGCATGACGAGCGTGATCGCGGCGCCGTCGCGCCCGGCGCGGCCGGTGCGGCCGGCGCGGTGCACGTAGGCGTCGCGATCCTCGGGGGCGTCGAAGTTGATGACGTGGGTGACGTCGGCGACGTCGAGGCCGCGCGCGGCGACGTCGGTCGCGACGAGCGTCGAGACCTTGCCCTGCTCGAAGCGGGCGAGCGCGCGCTCGCGCTGGCCCTGCGTCTTGTCGCCGTGCATCGCGACCGCGTCGACGCCGTGGGTGCCGAGGCGCTTCACGAGGCGGTCGGCGCCGCGCTTCGTGCGCACGAAGACGACGGCGAGACCGCGCTCCTCGCGCTCGAGCGTCTTGACGAGCGCGTCGAGCTTCGCCGCGTGCTCGACGGGGACGAAGCGGTGCGCGATCTCGGCGGAGCGCTGCGAGACGGGCGCGGCGAGGCGGTGCTCGGCCGCGTCGCGCGTGTGCTTCTCGGCGAACTCGCGCGGCGAGCCGTCGAGGGTCGCGGAGAAGAGGAGCGTCTGCCGGTCGGCGGGCGTCTCGCGGAGGATGCGCTCGACGGGCGGGCGGAAGCCCATGTCGAGCATGCGGTCGGCCTCGTCGAGGACGACGGTCTTCACGTGGCGCAGGTCGATGTCGCCGCGCTCGAGGAGGTCGATGAGGCGGCCGGGCGTCGCGACGACGATGTGGGCGCGGCGGGCCCGCTTGGCCTGGGCGACGATCCCGACGCCGCCGTAGACCGCGGCGACGGAGAGCGCCCGGGTGTGGGCGAGCGGGAGGATGTCGTCGACGATCTGCGAGGCGAGCTCGCGGGTCGGGGCGAGGACGAGGGCCGCCGCGCGGCGGTCGTTCGCCTCGACCATCTCGACGAGCGGCAGGCCGAACGCGATGGTCTTGCCCGACCCGGTCGGGGACTGGACGAGGACGTCGCGGCCGTCGAGCGCGTCGGGGATGACCGCCGACTGGACGGGGAACGGACTGGTGATGCCGGCGTCGCGCAGGGCGCGGGCGCAGGTCTCGGACACGCCGAGATCGGCGAAGGTGGACGACATGGATGCTGCTCCTTTCGCGGCATCGTGCCGCGGACGATTCGGGGAGAACCTCGGACCCGAATCGCGCTTCGGAGCGCTGCTCAGACACCAGGACCTCGCGGACGACGGCGTCGTCCGTGCCGCTCACGGTAGCAGCGGAAGCTCCTCGACGACCTCGTAGAAGCCGTGGACCGGCGTCGAGCTCTTCTCGCCGGTCGTGATCCGGTGGCCGATCCCGACGGCGACGACGGCGAGGAGGAGCGAGAGCCCGGCGACGGCGGCGGGGTGGCGGGGCGCCCGTCCCTTCCCGCGGACGACGAGCACGCTCTTGATGATCTTCAGGGCCTTCGCGACGTAGAGCACCTGGAGGACGCGGAGGCCCTGGACGGAGCTGAGGGCGCGGGCCGCGAGGAGCGCCTCGAGGAGCTTCGTGAGGAGCGGGAAGGTGACCGCGAGGATGACGAGGCCGAAGACGTGCCCCTTCGCCCACGCGACGCGGTCCTCGACGACCGTGAGCATGATGGCGGCCTCGGCGAGGAAGACGGCCCAGATGCCCCAGGCGAGCCCGACGGTGACGGCGGCCCAGGCGTCGCCGAGCTTCGAGAAGGAGAGGAAGACGACCGGGAGGGCGAGCCACGCCGCCGCGAGCACCGGCGCCTCGAGACGCTTCTCCCACCGCGCACCGCGCGGATCCGCCGTGGGGTCGATACCGGCCATGACGGCCGGGAAATATGACGGAACGGGGCGTCAGGTGGCCGTCAAGGCGCGTGCGGATGCGGCAGATGGAGGAGCGCGTTGCGGTCCTCCGGCCGCCCGCGGCTCCCCGCGGGATCGGCGTGGCGGTCGTTGAGCGACAGCTCGCGCGAGATGGAGGCGAGACGCGCGACGCTCCCGTTCGCGGCACCGTCGCCCGGGTCGACCGGCGCGGCGTGGTCGACGACCGCCGTCGCGATCGCGAGCGTCCCGTCGCCGCCGTCGAGGAGCTCGACGACGCGCGACTGCTGCGGGAAGTCGATGTGGGAGGCGGTGTTGATCTCCCAGAACCCGCCGTCGCCGCCGGGCCGCGCGAACGGCTCGATGCGGTTCGCGTGCTCGTGGCCGTTGACGAACGCGACGGCCGAGGGATGGCGCAGGAGCAGGCACTTCACCGTCTCGTCGAGCCGCGTCGGGGCGAGCGGGTCGGTCGACGGGCACGGGAGGTCGGTGCCGGTCTCGCGCGGGCCGAGACCGAAGTGGACGGCCGGCGAGAGGTTGCCGCCGGTGTCACCCGGCGGGAACGGCGAGACCGGCGGCTGCCCCATCGTCCTCAGGGAGTGGTGGGCGAAGACGACGACGAGCTCCTTCGCCGCGTCGGCGAGGAGCAGCTGCTCGTGGAGCCAGCGGAACTGCGTGTCGTCGACGTTCCCGGCCTCGAGACCCGCCTCCGAGATCGTGTCGAGGGAGATGAACCGCAGGCCCGGCTTCGGGGAGAACGCGTAGTTGCCCATGCCGGACGCGACGTTCTCCGGCGTGAAGCCGTGGCCGGCGGGCACGCCGCTGGTGCGGAAGTGCTCGGCGATGAACTCGGACTTGCGCAGCGGCCGGCGGCGCTGGTCGGCCGGCTCGACGGCGACCCGCGACGCGGGGTCCGCGAGGGCCCCGGCGATGCCCAGCGCCTCGGACCCGGCGATCGAATGCACCTTCGCGCACCCGACGGCGAGCGCCTCGAGGGCGGGGTTGCGCGGCTGATTGCCCTGGATGAGCCCGTCGTGGTTCCCGAAGGTCGCGTACCAGGGCAGGCCGCTGAGGCCCTTGGCGCGCAGCGGCTCGTTCATGCGCTCGAAGAGCCCGGGGAAGTCGCGGACGCCGTCGGCGGGGGTGTAGCCGACGCCGTCCTCGCCGGGCGCGCTGCCGTCGGGCTCGTAGTACTCGCCGGCCCCCCGGACGCCGTCGTAGCGCCGCCCGTCGGGGAAGGAGACGCAGGTCGGGGGGACCGGGACCGCGACCTGGCCCGCGCCGAGGCAGAGGTCGGCACGCGAGAACCGCGGCGGCAGGCCGTCGACGCCGGAGTCCGGCCGCACGTCCTTGCCGCCGTCGAGGAGGTCGATGAGCCAGCGCGTCTCGTTGCACTGGGTGTTGTCCGTGTTGTCGCCGGTCGTCATGACGAGGTCGAGCGGACGGCCGCTCACCGGCGAGGTCGTCTCCGTGAGCCGGCGCACCATCTGGTCGATGACGTGCGGCGAGAGGCCCTCCTGAGGCCGGTACGCCGAGGTGAAGAGACCGCCGAGTCGGTCGGTGAACTCGACGCGCAGCGGCGACTCCTCGTCGACGACGTGCGTGTCGGTGAGCTGCCCGAAGAACGCGAGGGACGACGGCGTCGCGCCGCTCGACGGCGACCCGAGCTCGGTGCGCGGGACGAGCGGCTCACCGGGCCCGGCCTCGAGCCGTCCGTCGCCGCCCGCGTCGACGATCGTCCCCGTCGTCGTGTCCGCGGGCGCGGCCACGGCGGGCGGCGCGGCGGCGACGGCGACGGCGATCGCGGGCAGGCAGAAGCGGACGAATCGGCGCATGCGCGGACCTTCTCAGGCCGCGATGTGAAAAGCGAGTGAACCGACCGCGGCGCCCGACGGCCGGCGTGCGGGGTCAGGACCGGCCGAAGAGGCGCTTGAGGCGGTCGAGGAGCGCGCCGAAGAAGAGGCGCAGGCCGCTCACCGGTCGCGAGGCCTCGCGACCGGGCCGCGACGCGGGTGCGCCGGCCTCCCCTTCCGCGGCGGCGGGCGCCTCCTGCTGGACCTCCTCCTCGAGGTTCGAGGCGAAGTCCCGGAGCATGCGGTTCGCGACGTCCTGGATCATCCCGCCGCGACCGAACCGCGCGAGCTTGCCGGTGATCGTGAAGTCGGTGACGACGTCGACCTTCGTGCCGCCGCCGTCCGGCGCCTCGGCGACCGTCGAGACGATCGTCGCGTTCGCGCCACCCTGCCCTCGCTTGTCGGTCCCGCGCGCGCTCATCGTCGCGACCCGCGAGGAGCCGTCGAGCTCCTCCATCTTCAGGGTCCCGACGTAGGCGGCGGTCGTCGGCCCGAGCTTCACGGTGAACGTGCCCTTGTAGCTTCCGTCCCCGACGTTCTCGGTGACCTCGGCGCCCGGGAGGCAGGGCGCGACCCGCTCGACGTCGATGAGCGCCTCCCAGACGGTGTCGGCGGGCGCCTGCACGGTGAACGACTGCTCGAGCTTCATCTCAGTGCCTCCAGGTTCTCGGGGGTGTCGACGTCGGCTCCGCCGGCGAGATCGTCGACCTCGACGTAGAGGGTCGGGACGCGCTCGAGGATCTCGCGCGCGCCCTGGTCGCCCTCGAGCGCGGCGATCTCGCCGAGCAGCCCCGCCGGCAGGACGACGGGGTGGCCGGGACGGTCGCCGTAGACCGCTCGCCCCGCCGTGCCCTCCGGCGCCTCGCGGACGACCCTGAGGACCTCGGCGATGACGTCGGGCTGCACGCGCGGCTGATCGGCGAGGAGGACGACGACGTGGTCGAGCCCGCCGCCGGCCTCCTCCTCCACGCCGGCGATGCCGGCGCGCAGCGACGCCGCCATCCCCTCGTCCCAGCCGAGCGCGAGGACGACCTTCGCGCGGCGGAAGTCGATCCGCTCGCGGATCGCCTCCTCGTGGGCGCCGAGGACGACGACGACCGGGTCGAGATCGGCGACGGCGCAGGCGGCGTCCACGACGTGCTGGAGGAGCGGCCGGTCCTCGAGTCGGGCGAGCTGCTTCGGCTCGCTGCCGAAGCGGGTCCCCGCCCCCGCCGCGAGGACGACGGCGGCCGCCCTCCCGCCGCTCATGACCCCACCTCGTGGATGCGGCCGGGCGCGTCACGGAGCCGCCCGCCGGTCCGGCCGCGGTGCATCGCGACGATCTCGCTCATGATCGACAGCGCGGTCTCCTCGGCCGTGATGCCGCCGAGGTCGAGGCCGATCGGCGCGCTGAGCCGGTCGAGCTCCTCCTCCGTCATCCCGCCGGCGAGGAGGCGCTCGCGGCGCTGGGCCTGCGCCCGACGTGCTCCCATCGCCCCGACGTAGCGCGCCTCGGAGCGCAAGGCGATCTCGAGCGCCGCGTCGTCGAGCTTCGGGTCGTGCGTGAGGACGGCGATCGCCGTCGCGCGGTCGATCCCGCCGATCCGCTCGAGCCCGTCCTCGGGCCACGCGGCGACGACGTCGACCGCGTCGGGGAAGCGCTCCCGCGTCGCGAAGCGCGCTCGCGGGTCGATGACGTAGGGCCGCCAGCCCGCGGCGCGCGCGATCGTGCACAGCGCCTGCGTGTGGTCGACCGCGCCGAAGACGACGAGCCGCGGCGCCGGCGCGGTCGCGTCGACGAAGACCTCGACGCCTTCGGCCTCCCGGCGCTCGCTGCGCTCCGCCCACATGAGCTCCTCGGCGTGACCGGCGGCGGCGTCGTCGAGCGCGGGGGAGCCGAGCGTCCCGGTCCGCGACCCGTCGACCGCGACGAGGAGCCGCGACCCGTCGTCGAGGCGGGTGACGAGCGCACCGCGGCCGCCTGCGCGGGCGAGCGCGGCGAAGGCGTCGACCTCGGGCCCGGACGCGAGGTCGACCCAGACGTCGATCTCGCCGCCGCAGGGCAGCCCGACGTCCCATGCCTCGTCGTCGGCGATGCCGAAGTGGAGGAGCCGCGGACCGCCGCCTCCGAGGATCTCCTCCGCGACGCCGACGACCGCGCCCTCCACGCAGCCGCCGCTCACGGCGCCGCTGATCGCGCCGTCGTCGCCGACGGCCATCTTCGACCCCGGCGGCCGCGGGGCCGAGCGCTTCACGCCGACGACGGTCGCGATCGCGGCTCGGCGGCCGGCCGCGCTCCACGCGTCGAGGTCGCTGACGACGTCTCTCATGGTCCTGCTCCTGCGTCGTGGGGGGTGGTCGCGAGGGCCCGCGGAGGCGTGGCGCGCCGGGGGACGGCCCCTCCGCGGCCGGAGAGCCCCTCCTCGAGGACGTCCGCGAGGTCCTCGAGCGAGGCGAGGGTGTTGCCGGCGAGGAAGCGGTCGGCGTACGGGAGCGCCGCCGCCATCCCGCGGGCGAGCGGCGCGTAGCCCGGCGAGGCCTTGAGGGGGTTGAGCCAGACGACGCGGTGCGCGCTGCGCCGCAGCCGCGCCATCTCGGCCGCGAGGACCTCGGGCTCGCCCCGGTCCCAGCCGTCGGAGAGGACGACGACGACCGCGCCGCGGCCGAGACGGCGCCCGTGGCCGCGGTTGAGCTCGCCGATCGCGGCGCCGATCCGCGTGCCCCCCGTCCAGTCGGGGATCGCCGCGGAGGCCCGCCGCAGCGCGGCGTCGGGATCGCGGTCGCGCATCTCGAGGGTGAGCCTCGTGAGCCGGGTCCCGAACGCGAACACCTCCACGCGGGGACGGGCGGCGACCGCCGCCTGCGCGTACTGCAGGAGCATGCGGGCGTACGGCGCCATCGACCCGCTCACGTCGACGAGGATCACGAGGGCGCGCGGAGTCTCGGTCGGGGCGCGCCGCGCCGGGCGCAGCGGCTCTCCCCCCGTCCTCAGCGCGGCGCGGAGCGTGCGCCCGACGTCGGTGCGCACGCCCGCGCGCCGGCGGCTCGGCCGCAGCCGCCGGCCGGGGCGCGACGGTCCGCGGCGGGCGAGCTCC
>NZ_JBLKKY010000112.1:0-7033 GCF_059438195.1 Paraconexibacter sp. | reverse complement strand
AGAGAACCACCAGCCTCCAAGGAGGACCGGATGAACAACGTGCTCAGGAACTACATCTAGGTCTCCCGGGCCCACCCACGACGAAGCCCCGCCGGAGCGGGGCTTCAGAAGAGGGTCGGTCCTTCGCTTGAACCAGTCGGGGCGCCCGGATTTGAACCGGGGACCTCACCGACCCGAACGGTGCGCGCTACCAGGCTGCGCCACGCCCCGAGGTCCCTGGAGTATTCCACGGACGGCGCCGGGGTGGCGCCGCGGGGTCAGGCCGCGGCCGTCACCTCGGCGACCATGTTCACGGTCTCGCGGCAGAAGGCCTCGAGGTCGTCCGGCTTGCGGCTCGTGATGAGGTGGCCGTCGACGACGACCTCCTCGTCGACCCACTCCGCGCCGGCGTTGCGAAGATCGGTCTGCAGCGACGGGAAGGACGTGAGCCGCCGGCCGCGGACGACGTCGGCCTCGACGAGCGTCCACGGGGCGTGGCAGATCGCGGAGACCGGGCGGTCGGCGGCGAAGAACGCGCCGACGAACGAGATCGCGCTCGGGTCCATCCGGAGGAAGTCCGGGTTCGCGACGCCGCCGGGGAGGACGAGCGCGTCGTACTCGGCGGGGTCGACCTCGGAGACGACGCGATCGACGGTGAACGTGTCGCCCGGGTCGAGGTGCTGATGGGCGCGGATCTCGCCCTCCTGGGTCGAGACGAGCTCGACGGTCGCGCCGGCCTCGCGGAGGGCCTTCGTGGGCTCCTCGAGCTCGACCTGCTCGACGCCGTTCGTCGCGAGGACGGCGATCTTGCGCTCCTTGAGGCGATCGGAAGTCATGGCGGCCGGTCCCCGGCGCGCGAGGGAGCCACACGCGGACGCGCCCGGCTGCCGCCCCGCGCGTCGCCCCGCCTCGCGCCGGGAACAGCTCGATTCTCATGGCCGTCCCGCCCCCACAGCGCCGCTCCCGCGTCCGCCGCGTCGACCCGACGGGCCCCGGCTGGACGGTCCGCCGGCGCGGGAAGGGCTTCGAGCTGCTCGACGAGCGCGGTCGCACGATCCGCGACGGCGAGGCGAAGGCCCGCGTCGCGTCGCTCGCGATCCCGCCCGCATGGCGCGAGGTGTGGGTCTGCCCGGACGAGCGCGGGCACGTCCAGGCGATGGGCGTCGACGCTGCCGGCCGGCGGCAGTACCGCTACCACGACGCGTTCGTCGCACGCCGCGCCCGCGAGAAGTTCCGGGCGACGATCGAGTTCGCCCACACGCTCCCGGACCTCCGCGCGCGTGTCGAGGAGGACCTCGCGGGACCGGACCGCGAGGAGACGACCGTGCTCGCGTGCATGACGCGGCTCCTCGACCGCGGCTTCTTCCGCATCGGCAGCGAGAGCTACGCCTCGCGCCACGGGACGTTCGGGCTCACGACGATGCTCAAGCGCCACGTGACGATCGTCGGCGAGGACGTCCTCGTCTTCGACTACACGGCCAAGCACGGCAAGCGGCGGGTGCAGCACGTCGTCGACGAGCGCTCCGCCGAGATCGTCACGACGCTGAAGCGGCGCCGCAGCGGCGGCGACCGCCTCTTCGCCTTCCGCCGCGCCCAGGAGTGGGTGCCCGTCCGCGCCGGCGACCTCAACGACTACCTCCGCGACGCGACGGGCCTCGAGGACGCCTCCGCGAAGTCCTTCCGCACCTGGAACGCGACCGTGCTCGCCGCCGTCGCCCTCGCCGTCGCGGAGCCCGCCGAGGGCGCGAGCGGGCGTGCGCGCGACCGGATCGTCCGCCGCGCCGCCGACGAGGTCGCCCGCTACCTCGGCAACACCCCCGCGGTGTGCCGCTCCGCCTACATCGACCCGCGCGTCATCGACCGGTGGGAGGCCGGCGAGACCGTCCGCGAGGCGATCGAGGATCTCACCGCGATCGGAGACCCGGGCGGGATCGCGACCCACGGCGAGGTCGAGCGCGCGGTCCTGAAGCTGCTCGCCGGCTAGCGGTCCGAACCGGCGATCGCGGTGAAGTAGCGGATCGCGAGGCCCGTGACGAGCGTCTGGAAGGCCGTCTCGAGCGACTCCCCGTCGGCCTCCGCCCATCCCGCGAGCCCCTCCCGCTCGATCGCGACGCTCTGCTCGAGCACGTCGTCCACGAGGTCGGGATGCCGGTCGCAGAAGTACGCGCCGATCGAGTAGAGGCTCGACTCGGTGAGTGACTCGAGGAGATCACCCTCGTGCTCGGCCGCGGCGGACACGGTCTCTACCCGAGGCCGAGCCCGGAGTCCGCGCCGGAGACGTCGCCGGTCACCTCGCCGACCGGGGCGGTGACGGTCTCGACGACGGGCTCGACGACCGCCGGCGCCTCGGCGACCCTCCCCACCACCTTCTCGACCGGAACGGCCGCGACCGCCGCCTCGGCGAGTGCGCGGAGCCGGCGCGAGAGGCGCCCTCTCAGGCGCTCGCCCGAGCCGGTCGCGTCGTCGATGGCGAGACCCGCTGCGCTGTCGGCGAGGGTCTGGGGGAGCGCCCCGACCGCCGCCGGGACGGGAGGCGCAGCCGACGCCGGAGCAGCGAGGGACGGCACGGCCTCGCCGCGCGGGGGCGCCTCGGGACGACGGTCCGTGCCGCCCGACGGACGCGCCTGCTGGGGCGCGGGCGCGACGGCCGCCGCGGGGATGGTCACCGACCGGACGACCTCGGGCGCGGGCCTCGGCGTCGACGGCGTCGAGGCCCGGTCCCCGCGGACCTGGTCGAGCGCCTCGGAGATCGACGCCGGCGGCCGGAGGCCGTCGAGGCCGAGTCGCTCGAGCCCGCTGGCGCCGGCGCCCGCGCCAACGGCGACGACAGCGGCGGCGGCGACGGCCTTCGCCCAGCCGGCGAGGGCCGGGTCGGCGAGCGCGGAGAGCTGCGCGCCCCACTGCCCGAGGGCGCTTCCGCCCGACGGTCCGGTGGCGACCGCCGAGCCGACGGGGTCGCTCCCGCCGAGCCGGCGCCGGAGCGCCTCCGGCAGCGGCAGGACGCCGGCGACCCACGCCCCGGCGGCGCGGGAGCCTCCGGAGAGCGGGACGCCCGCCCGGAGCGCATGGCGCCGGCAGGGCTGGCAGTGGGCGACGTGCTTCGCGAGCGTGCGGCGGTCGCGCGCGCCGAGACGGCCGACGCCCGCCGCGTCGACGGTGTCGCGCACGAGAGCGCAGCGCGCGCCGGTCGAGAGCTCCTCGTACTCCTCGCTGAGGCGGCGGCGTGCGCGGAAGAGCGTCGACTCGACCGCCGAGCGCGTCATGCCGAGGCGCTCCCCGATCTCGTCGTAGGTGAGCCCCTCGAGCTCGCGGAGGACGAGGATCCGGTGGTGGGTCTCGGTGAGCCCGCCGAACGCCCCGCGGAGATCGGCGAGCGACTGCTTCTGATCGACCGCGTCCTCGGGCGCGAGCGCGCCGCACGCGGCCCACCGCGCCCGCACCTCGCCGCCCCCGGCGACGCCCGCCGAGTCGGAGGCGTCGGCGTCGAACGACACCTCCTCCGCACGCGCGGCGCGGCGGAAGTGATCGATGCACGCGTTCTTCGCGATCTCGTAGATCCACGGCTTGAACGCGATCCGCTGCTCGGTCGCCCGCATGCGTCGCAGCGCCGAGACGAAGACCTCCTGGACGACGTCCTCGGCCCGCCCCGCGTCGCGTACCGTGCGGCGGACGTACGCCGAGATGCGGCGCTCGTACCGCGCGTACAGCTCCTCGAACGCGAGGTCGTCTCCGCGCCTGACGGCGGCGACGAGCTCGTCGTCCTCGAGCGCTCCCGTGAGCCGTGCGCTCGGCACGGCGGTGATCACACTGACGGCCATCGGCTCCGTTCCCCTCGCGCGGTTCCTGCGATCCGTCCCGTCGACCGCGCTGTACCGCGCGTGACTCTAACCGCGATCGCACCCCGCGAACAAGCGCCATCCGCGAGGATCGCCGCACCATGGCGCTTCTCCCCGACCTCATCGCGGCGTGTGACGAGCTGCTCGAGCCGCACGCCTTCTCCGACTACGCCCCCAACGGCATCCAGGTGCCGGGCCCGACCGAGATCCGGTCGATCGTCACCGGCGTGAGCGCGACGGCCGAGCTCATCGACGCCGCGGCCGAGCGCGGCGCGGACCTCCTCCTCGTCCACCACGGCGTCTTCTGGAAGGGCGACGACCTCGCGCTCGACCCGGTGCGCGCCGGGCGCCTGAAGGCCCTCTTCACGCACGACATGGCGCTCGCCGCCTACCACCTGCCGCTCGACGGCCACCCGCGGATCGGCAACAACGCCCTGCTGGCGGACGCCCTCGGCTGCGTCGACGCGCGGCCCTTCGGGCATCACGGCGGCACGGCGATCGGGATCGCCGCGTCGTTCCCCGGGGACGGCGTCTCGACCGCCGACCTCGCCGCCCGCGTCCAGGACGCCTGCCACGGCCGCGAGCCGCTCGTCTTCGACGCCGGCCCCGACCCCGTGCGCACGATCGGGATCATCTCCGGGGCGGCCGGCGACCACGTCGTCGAGGCCGCCGACGCCGGGCTCGACGCGTTCGTCACGGGCGAGCCCGCGGAGCGCCATATGGCGATCGCCCGCGAGCGCGGGATCACCTTCGTCGCCGCCGGCCACCACGCGACCGAGACGCGCGGCATCCGGGCCCTGGGCGAGCACCTCGCCGAGCGCTTCGGCACCGCCCACGAGTTCGTCGACGTCTGGAACCCGATCTGAGACACGAGTCGCCGCTCATCGGGCATCCGACGCACCGCCAACCGGTGTCGATCTTGAGGAGATTTTGATTGAAGGCGTCCGGAACCCCCGGTACCTTCCTCCCAGTCATGTCGTGATCGTCACAACACCCCTGGAGGTACCGCTCCGATGGCCATCCACCTGACGCCCACCGAGCTTGCTCGCGAGACGGGACTCGACCGCCGCGATGTCATCTCGAAGTGCATGGAGCTCGGGGTGCCGATCTTCCAGGGACGGATCGACAAGACGCTGTTCATGGCCAGTCTCCACCAGCAGTCGGTGGAGCGCGCCACCGCCTCCGCGTAGCGTCGAGGCGACATCCGGGCGCACGCGCGCGTGTGCGCCCCGTCCGCCCTCCTCTCGACGCGGGGGCCACTAGCATCATCCCCGTCAACGTCGAGGAGGAGAGGTCGATGGAAGCAGGAACGGACGTGGGCACGGGCTCGGCGACGATCGCCGACCTGCTCGGACTCGCAGTGCAGAAGTACGGCGACCGGCCGGCGGCGACGCGGAAGGTCGGCGACGAGTGGAAGACCGTCACCTTCGCGGAGGTCGGCGGGATCGTCAGCGAGGTCGGGCGCGGCCTCATCGACCTCGGGATCGCTCCGGGCGATCGCGTCTGCATCCTCTCGAACACGCGCCCCGAGTGGACCTACGTCGACTTCGCGATCGCGACCGCCGCGGGCGTCGTCGTCCCGATCTACCCGACGAACTCCCCCGAGGAGTGCGAGTGGGTCGTCGGCAACTCCGAGGCCGCCACCGTCGTCTGCGAGGACGCGAGCCAGGTCGCGAAGATCGTCGAGGTCCGTGACCGTCTCCCGAACCTCCGCCACATCGTCGTCATGGAGGCCGGCGGCGACACCGCCGACGCGGTGACGCTCGACGAGCTGCGCGAGCGCGGCCGCGACCGCGACGAGACCGAGCTCGCCGAGCGCGCCCGGGGCGTGACCAAGGACGACCCGTTCACGTTCATCTACACCTCCGGCACGACGGGGCCGCCGAAGGGCTGCGTCCTCTCCCACGGGAACTACCGCGCGATCCTCGACATGTGCGAGGAGATCGACGTCCTCGAGCCCGATGGCGAGCTCACCTACCTCTTCCTCCCGCTCGCCCACTCGTTCGCGCTCCTCATCCAGCTCCTCAGCTACGACACCGGCGGCGAGATCGCGTACTTCGGCGGCGACACGAAGCAGGTCGTCCCCGAGCTCATGCAGGTGAAGCCGACGTACCTCCCGTCGGTCCCGCGCATCTTCGAGAAGCTCTACACGAAGGCCCAGGAGCTCCTCCCGCCGCCCGTCATCGAGGGCATCGTCAAGGTCGGCGGCCCGATCCAGGACGCGAAGGTCCGCGGCGAGGAGCCGTCGGCCGAGCTCGTCGAGCGCTGGGAGGCCCCGCTCCCGGGTGACGACCAGGAGCGGTCGCTCTCGCAGATGGCGGAGTTCGTCCGCAACCTCTTCGGCGGGAACATCCGCCAGGCGGTGACGGGCGCCGCGCCGATCGGCAAGGAGATCCTCGAGTTCTTCTGGGCCTGCGGCGTCCCGGTCATGGAGGGCTACGGCATGACCGAGACCGCGACCGCGTCGACGATCAACACGATCGACCACCACAAGTTCGGCACGGTCGGCCGGCCGCTCCCCGGTGTCGAGTGCCGCATCGCCGAGGACGGAGAGCTCCTCGTGAAGGGCGCGAACATCTTCCAGGGCTACTACAAGAACGAGGACGCGTCCTGGGGCACGATCGTCGACGGCTGGCTGCACACCGGCGACCTCGGCTCGATCGACGACGAGGGCTACGTCTCGATCGTCGGCCGCAAGAAGGACATCATCATCACCGCGGGCGGCAAGAACCTCACGCCGGCGAACCTCGAGAACGACATGAAGGCGAGCCGCTGGGTGAGCCAGGCCGTCATGCACGGCGACCGGCGTCCCTACCCGGTCATGCTCATCACGCTCGACGAGGAGGAGATCGTCCCCTGGGCGCAGCAGCAGTCGATCGAGGACACCTCGATCACGGCGCTCGCTCTGCACCCGGAGGTCCACGCGCTCATCCAGGCCGAGCTCGACAAGGCCAACCAGAAGTACGCGCAGGTCGAGCAGGTCAAGCGGTTCTTCATCCTCGACCACGACCTCAGCCAGGAGACGGGCGAGCTGACGCCGACGCTCAAGGTGAAGCGCAACGTCGTCAACGAGCGCTACGCGGAGCGCTTCGACGACCTCTACTCGGGCTGACGCCCACGCTGGTGACCGGGGCCCGCCGCCTCCGCCGCGCCCGGCGCGCGCCCCGGTCGCCTACGCTTCAGTCGTGAGGACGGATCCCACCGACAACGGCGGCCTG
>NZ_JBLKKY010000111.1:0-7464 GCF_059438195.1 Paraconexibacter sp. | reverse complement strand
GAACGACGAGACGCCCGCGCGGCGGCGCCGCGGCCCGGCGGGCCAGGGCGCGGCCTCGGTGAGGAGCGCCACCTCGCCGGAGGGCCAGTCGACGTGGGGCGTCGGGGCGTCGACGTGGAGCGTCGGCGGCAGCGTCTCCTCGCGGAGCGCCATCACCATCTTGATGACGCCGGCGACCCCGGCCGCCGCCTGGGCGTGACCGATGTTCGACTTGACCGACCCGAGCCGCAGGGGTCCGTCCGCGCGGTCGCGGCCGTAGGTCGCCAGGAGCGCGCCGGCCTCGATCGGGTCGCCGAGCGTCGTGCCCGTGCCGTGCGCCTCGACCGCGTCGACGTCGCTCGGCGCGAGCCCCGCGTCGGCGAGCGCCGCCCGGATGACGTGCTCCTGGGACGGGCCGTTCGGCGCGGTGAGCCCGTTGCTCGCGCCGTCCTGGTTGATCGCGGTGCCGCGCACGACAGCGAGGACGCGGCGCCCGTGGCGGCGTGCGTCGGAGAGGCGCTCCAGGAGGACGAGACCGGCGCCCTCCGCCCACCCCGTCCCGTCCGCCGCCGCGGCGAACGACTTGCAGCGGCCGTCGGCGGCGAGCCCTCGCTGGCGCGCGAACTCGACGAACATGCCCGGCGTCGCGAGGACGGTCGCGCCTCCGGCGAGGGCGAGCCCGCAGTCGCCCGCGCGGAGCGCCCGGCACGCGAGGTGGAGGGCGACGAGCGACGAGGAGCAGGCGGTGTCGACGGTGACGGCGGGGCCCTCGAGGCCGAGCGCGTAGGCGACGCGGCCCGACATGACGCTCGTGAGCGCGCCCGTGAGCCGCAGCCCCTCGAGCTCGGGGGCGTCCTGCGGCTGGAACGAGCCGTAGTCGGCGGTGCTCACGCCGGCGTAGACGGCGGTCGGCGAGCCGGCGAGCGACGTCGGGTCGATCCCGGCGTCCTCGATCGCCTCCCACGCGGTCTCGAGGAGGAGCCGCTGCTGCGGGTCCATCGCGAGGGCCTCGCGGGGGCCGATGCCGAAGAAGCCGGCGTCGAACCCGGCGGCGTCGTCGAGGAAGCCTCCGCGCCGGGTGTACGTCGTGCCGGGGTGGTCGGGGTCGGGGTCGAAGATCGACTCGACGTCCCAGCCGCGATCGGCGGGGAAGTCGCCCACCGCGTCGGCCCCGGTCGCGACGAGCCGCCAGAGGTCGTGCGGCGAGGAGACTCCGCCCGGATAGCGGCAGGCCATCCCGATGATCGCGAGCGGTTCGTCGGCGCGGCCGCGCGCGCGGCGGCGCGCCGGGCGGCGGGACGTCTCGCCCGCCGGCTCGGCGGGGGCCGGGACGAGGTCGCCCTCCGCCGCGTCGAGGCGGTGCGCGAGGAACGCCGCGACCGCCGCGGGCGTCGGGTGGTCGAACGCGAGCGTCGAGGGCAGCTCGAGCCCGGTGAGCGTCGTGAGGCGACGGCTCAGCTCGACGGCGGCGAGCGAGTCGAAGCCGAGGTCCTTGAAGGCCCGGTCGGCGGGGATGTCCGCGGCGGCCTCGTGGCCCAGGACGGAGGCCGCCTGGGCGCGGACCTCGCCGACGAGCTCGGCGGTCCGCTCCGCCGACCCGAGCGCGGCGAGCTCTGCGCTGCGGCCCGCAGGCGCAGACGCGTCGTCGTCCGTCTCCTCGCCGACCCAGTGACGGCTGCGGTGGAAGGCGCACGTGGGGAGGTCGACGCGCCGCGCGCCCGTGCCGGTGAACGCGCGCGCCCAGTCGACCGCCACGCCACGCGCCCATGCCTCCCCCGCCGAGAGGAGGACGCGGTGCGGGCCGCCGTCGCCGCGCCGCATCGTGCCGACCGTGATGACGTCGGCCCCCGCGTCGCGGGCGGTCTCCTCGACGGCCCACGTGAGGACGGGGTGGCCGCTGCACTCGATGAAGGCGCTGACGCCGTCATCGAGGAGGGCGCGGACCGTCTCCTCGAAGCGGACGGGACGGTGGAGGTTCTCGTACCAGTGGGCCGCCCCGAGCTCGGGACCGCGGACGCCCGCGGCGGTCGTCGTGGAGAGGAGCGGCACCGTGACGTGGCGCGGGGCGATCGGCGCGAGATCGGCGAGGAGCCGCTGCTGCACCGCCTCGACCTGCGGCGAGTGGGACGCGTAGTCGACGGCGACGCGGCGCGCGCGGACGCCGTCGGCCTCGCAGCGGGCGGCGATCTCGCCGAGCGCCGCCGGGTCACCGCTGAGGACGACCGAGGCGGGCCCGTTCACGGCTGCGACCGCGACCCGTCCGCCGTACGCCGCGACACGCTCGCGCGCCCTGGCGGCGGGAAGCGCGACGGCGAGCATGCCGCCGCTCCCGGCGATCTCCGCGAGCGCGCGGGCGCGAAGGGCGACGACCCTGGCGGCGTCGTCGAGCGAGAGGGCGCCTGCGACGTGCGCCGCGGCGATCTCGCCCTGCGAGTGCCCGACGACGACCGACGGCTCGACGCCGAGGCGACGCCAGTGCGCGGCGAGCGCGACGTGCACCGCGAAGAGCACGGGCTGGACGACGTCCACCCGATCGAGCCACCCGGTGTCCGGGCCGCGGAGGACGTCGACGGCCGAGACGCCGAGGAAGGGCCGCAGCGCCGCGTCGCAGGCCTCGAGCGCCCCCCGGAACACCAGCGACGCGTCGTGGAGCGCCACCCCCATCTGCGGCCACTGCGCCCCCTGGCCGGGGAAGACGAACGCGACGCGCCGCTCGGTCCGCGCCGTCCCCCGGACGACGTTCTCCGCCGGCTGCGAGCCGGCGAGCGCGTCGAGGCCGGCCCGGCGCTCCTGCGCCGTCGCGCCGACGACGACCGCGCGCTCGCGGAGCGCGGCGCGGTGGTCCGCGAGCGTGAGCCCGATGTCGGACGGGTCGGCGTCGGCGGCCTCGGCGCGCGCGGCGAGTCGCGCCGCCTGGCCGGCGAGCCCAGCGGGGGTGCTCGCCGACACGACCCACGGCACGGCGGCAGGAGCGGGCTTGGCTCCGAGCCGCCGCGGGGCCACCTGCGCGGGCGCGGCCGTCAGGACCGCGTGGCAGGTCGTCCCGCCCACGCCGAACGACGAGACGCCCGCGGCGATCGCGTTCTGCGGCCACGGCTCCGCGGCCGTGAGGACCCGCACGCCGAGATCGTCGAGCGGGATGCCGGGCGGCGGAGCGGAGAAGTGGAGGCTCCGGACGAGCTCGCGGCGGTGGAGGCAGAGCGCCGCGGTGAGGATCCCGGCGGCCCCGGCCGCCCCCTCGAGGTGCCCGATCCGCGCCTTCACCGAGCCGACGGCGAGCGGGCGGTCGCGGACCGCGCCGTACACCGCGCCGAGCGCGGCGGCCTCGACCGGGTCGCCCGCCGGGGTGCCGGTCCCGTGCAGCTCGACGTAGCCGAACTCCCGGGGATCGACCCCCGCCCGGTCGAGCGCCGACCGCAGGACGCGCTCCTGGGCGGCCGCGCTCGGGGCGGTCATGCCCTGCTCCCCCGTCCCGGTGCCGGTCGCCGTCCCGTCGATGACGGCGTAGATCCGATCGCCGTCGGCGACCGCCGCGTCGAGCGGCTTGAGGACGAGCACGGCACCGCCCTCGCCGCGCACGAAGCCGTTCGCGCGCGCGTCGAACACCCGGGCGCGGCCGTCCGGCGAGAGCGCGCCCGACTCCGCGGCGCGCAGGCTCGAGTACGGGGAGAGGATGAGGTTGACGCCGCCGGCGATCGCGGTCGTCGCCTCGCCCGACCGCAGGCTCTCGCACGCGAGGTGGACGGCCGCGAGCCCGGAGGACTGGCCGGTGTCGACGACGAGGCTGGGGCCGGCGAGGCCGAGGACGTGCGAGACGCGATTGGCGACGATGCTCCGCCCGACGCCCGTCATCGCGTGCCGGCCGCCGGCGTCGTCGCCCGCCTCGGCGAGGACGTCGGCCCAGTCGCCGCTCGTCATGCCGAGGTGCACGGAGACGGGCGCGCCGCGGAGGGCGGTCGGCGGGATCCCCGCATCCTCGAGGCCCTCCCACGCGAGCTCGAGCGCGAGCCGCTGGTGCGGGTCGGCCGCGGCGGCCTCGCGCGGCGAGAGCCCGAAGTGCGCGGCGTCGAAGAGGTCGACCCGCTCGAGGAACCCGCCGGGCGGGAGGAGCGCCGGGTCGCCGTCCCACGCGCCGAGCCGATCGGCGGGGAAGGGCGAGATCGCGTCGTCCTCCTCGTGCAGGAGCCGCCAGAAGCCCGCCGGATCGGCGGCCTTCGGGAGGCGGCACGCGAGGCCGACGATGGCGATCCGGGCGGCTACGACACCACCACCGCGGTCGCGAGGAGCCCGTCGCGGCGCGCCCACCGCCCGTCGACGTGCCCGCCGGGGCCGAGCCGGGCGGTGAACGTCGCCTCGCCGATCTCGACGTGCGCGTCCGCGAAGCCGAGCGCCTCGCCGGTGAGCGCGAACCAGGCCTTGTAGACGGACTCCTTCGCGCTGAAGAGGACCCGCTCGAGGTGCGGGGCGAGCCCGGTGCGCTCCGCCGGGGCGGCGACCGCCCCGAGGACGCCGCGCGGGAGCGGGAGGTCCGGCTCGGCGTCGATGCCGATCGCGCGCACGTCGGCGGCGCGCGCGACCGCGCAGGAGCGCAGGCCCGGGCAGTGCGTGATGCTGCCGACGACGCCGGCGGGCCACAGCGGCTCGCCGCGCGGGCCGCCGCCGATCGGCACGGCGGGGATGCCCAGGTCGGCGAGGGCCTCGCGCGCGCACGCGCGCGTCGTCGCGAACTCGGCACGCCGCGCGGGGACGGCGTCCGCGACGAGCGCGCGCTCCTCGGGGAAGAGCGGCACGTCGGTCCGGTCGTCCGTCGTCGCGACGACCCGGACGGCGTCCGGCAGCAGCGCGGCGATGAGAGCGGCGGGAGCCACGATGGGCATCGTACGTCGCGTCCGCGCGGCGCGGTGCGGGCGGCCGGGGCCCGCCGCGGCAGGACGGGTACGGTGACCTCGTGCTCGAGACGCCGCTCACCGAGACCGCCTCCCGTGTCGCCGCGCTGCTCGTGGCGCGCGGCGAGACCCTCGCGACCGCGGAGTCCTCCGCCGGCGGGCTCGTGTCGGCCGCGATGCTCTCGGTCCCGGGCGCCTCGGCCTACGCGCGCGGCGGCATCGTCATCTACACCCTCGACGGCGTCGAGACGATGCTCGGCGGCGCGGTCGACCTCGATCCCGGCCGGCGCGGCGCGACCGAGCGGCTCGGGCGCTTCCTCGCCGCGGCGGCCGCCGCCCGCCTCGGCGCCGACTGGGGCGTCGGCGAGACCGGCGCGACGGGACCGAGCCCGAACCCGTACGGCGATCCCGCCGGCCATGCGTGGGTCGCGGTGTCCGGACCGGGCGGCGTCCTGCGCGCCGAGCACGTCCTCACCGGGTCGGACGACCGCGCCGCGAACATGCAGGCGTTCGCCCTGCGCGCGCTCACGCTGCTCGAGGCCGCGCTGCGGGAGGCGTGAGCCGATGAGGATCTTCGGCCGTCTCTTCGGACACCGGCGGCACCCGGTCCCCGAGCCGAGCGCGGACGACGTCGCGCGCGTCGACGTCGAGGCGATGATCGGCACCGCCCGCGAGCGCGGCGACCGCCGGACGGATCCCGAGGTCGTGGCCGCGCTCGTCATCGGGGCCGACGTCACCGCCGACCGACACCCCGACGAGGACCTCCGCCTCCGCGCCGCCGCCGCGAGCCTCGCCGCCCGCGACTGGCTCGTCGCCCGCGTCGGCGAGGACGAGGCGGCGCAGCTCCTCAGCGTGTCCGAGGGGCCGGTCGGCGAGGACGGGCGCACCGTCCGCGGCCGGTGAGAGCCCTGCCCGTCCCGGGTATGGAGTGGATATGCCGGGCTGGATCTTCGTCTCGCTCTTCCTCGCCGCGATCGGCGTGCTCACGCTCGTGCTCGGCGGCTCCGGGGCGCTCGCGCTCATCGCGCTGCTCGCGGCGGTGATCTCCGCCGTGGCGGGCGCGATCGTGCGACCGGACCGTCAGGACGCGGGCCGGGCGGGCTGAGGGGGCGCCGGGACGCTCGTGCAGGCGACCGGCGAGCGACGGGTAGCGGAGGCCGATGTCGCTCCTCGTCGACGCCACGGGCCGCGTGACGGGCGCCGTGCTCGCAGCGGCCGCCTTCCTGCGAGGCGGGAAGGCCGTCCATCCGCACGGAGCCGTGCACCGCGCGCGCGTGCGGATCGATGGCGTCGGCGCCGCGCCACGAGCGCAGATCCTCTCGACGCCGGCCGAGCACGACGCGATCGTGCGGTTCTCCCGGTCGATCGGCGTCCCTCGGCCGGTGCCCGATCTGCTCGGGATGTCGCTGCGGATCCTCGACGCCTACGGCGAGGACCGCCCTCAGGACCTCATGCTCGTCACCTCGGTGGACCGGCCGGTGCTGCACCACGTCTTCGTCCCGGCGCGCGACGTCCAGCAGCGGGTGTACTCATCGTCGCTGCCCTACCGGGCGGACGGGAAGACGTTCCTCATCGGCGCGCTCCCGCGACCGGACTCCCCGCGCCCCGATGGCGACGACGAGCTCGACCGCCTCGACCGCGCCGCGCAGACCGGAGACCTCCGCTTCACCCTCGCGGTCGCCCCAGTCCTCGGACGCTTCGCGCGCGTCGGCGAGATCGCGATCGGCGAGCGACTCCCGGCCGTGTACGACGCGACGCGGTTCCATCCGTTCAACACCGGGAGCGACCTCGAGCCGGCGGGCGTCCTCAACCGCTTGCGCGACTCGGCCTACCCGATGTCGCAGGCCGCGTGGGACCGGCGTCGGCACGCGCCGCCCTCGCCGGTCGACACGCAGCGCTGAACGTGCGCCGGCCTGGGCGCCAGGTCAGCGGCGCGCGAGCGGCGGCGGCGCGCTGGGAGCCGGCGGCTGTTGAGCGGGGCGCGCGGCGCGCGGCCGGGCGGGGCCCTTGGTGTGCCGGACCGGGGTCGTCTCCTTCACGATCTCGATCGCGAGCTCGCGCAGGCGCTCGGTCGCGGCGAGGAGCCCGTCGCCCCTCGGCACGGGGATCTCGTCCGCTGCGGTGTACGCCTCGACGACGCCGAGCAGGCTGCCCGCCTCATCGCGCAGCGGCACGAGGACGACGTTGCGCAGGCCCGAGCGGGCGGCGGCGCGCAGGCGCGGGCACTCGGCATCGGCGTCGCAGGTCGTCCGCGACGGGGTGGTCGCCGTCGCGGCCGCGCCCGTCGCGCCCTCGCCTTCGGTGACCTTGGCCTGCCAGGACACGGTCTCGAACGCGTCGAGGTCGTCGTCGACGACCCATGCGCCGGCGCACTCGAGCTCGCCAGGTCGGGGCGAGCGGCAGAAGAGGCCGATCGCGTCCCAGCCGAGCTTCTCTCCCAGCGGAGCCGCTGCCGCCCGCAGGAGGCCGCGGACGTCGCGCTGGCCGCGGCGGCGGTCGGCGAGGAGGGCGAGGGCGCCGTCGAGGTCGGTCGGGCGGGATGGGCGAGGCCGGGCGGGGTGCGTGGGGGTCGCGTCGTCCGCGCCGGGCGCGGCGTCCA